>JBDHRB010000195.1:0-5294 GCA_039807355.1 Candidatus Competibacteraceae bacterium | reverse complement strand
TCCGGCGGGTGTGTGGATGCACGACGGCGAAGGTGATGATTCCCCAGCCCAGGAACAGGGCTACCACCAGGGACGGCAAGGGCGGCGGCGGCATCAGGCCGAAGCGCAGCCACAACAGCATGATGCCTGGCCCTAACACCACCAGCGCCCGCAACAATAATAACCGTCGTAAATCGTCCATCCCGCCCCGCTTGATTCGACTCATGCCGCTGCTCACGCGGCCCACCGCGCATTTTAGCCGTTCTGCGCTCGCGGGCGGCTGCGGCAATTTGTCGCATTTCAGCCCTGCGCCTTGCGATTTATCATGGAAAAAACCTCGTTAACCCCATTCAAGAGCATCGCGCATGGCCTACTCCGATCCTTGGCATGTTTCATTTCCGCGCCCGGCTATTCTGTTCGCGGGCGTCCTATCGACTACCTTGCTGGTCGGCTGTGGCGGCGATTCCGACGATCCGGGCGTGCGGCAAGCGACGGTCTCGTTCGAGGGGCAGGTCAACGGTCAGGCGTTCGTTTGCGGCCAGACTTACGACAACGTCGGTATCGGTCAACCCGGTGCCTATCAAGTCAACGACTGGCGTTTCTATGTCCATGATGTGGAGCTGGTCAAAGCCGATGGCAGCCGCCAGGCGCTCGATCTCGACCAAGACGGGACTTGGCAGTATCAGAACCTTGCTCTGCTCGATTTACGCAAGGATTGCGGCAGCGGCGTCTTGCCGACCAATGCTGTGGTGAAGGGGGCGGTGCCGAATGACCGCTATACCGGTCTGTGTTTCAAAGTCGGCGTGCCCTATGAACTGAACCATATCAACGACGCCACTGCACCCTCGCCGTTGAATGCCTCCGGGATGTTGTGGAACTGGCGGGGCGGGCGCAAGTTCATCCGGGTGGACGGATTTGGTGCGCCCGGCGGCGACAATAGCGTGGCTTTCGTGATTCACCTGGGCAGCACCGAATGTCCTGGTTCCGACCCAAGCGCCCCGCCTAGCGCCGCTTGCGGTTATCCGAATATCGCCGAGTTTTGTCTGGACGACTTTAACTTGGATCAAGACCGCGTGGTCATGGATATCGGTCACGCCCTGGCGGCGTCCAATGTCGCGTTCAACACCCCCGATACCTCGTCAGGTTGCATGTCCGGCAATGCCGATCCTGAATGTATCCCGATTCTGCCGCGTTTGAATCTGGACTTTACCTATGTTGCTGGCGCTGGCGCTTCCCCGGAGCAGTATCCCAAAGTGGTTCCGCAAGTGCTGTTTAGCGTGCGCAAGCCATGAACCGGCCCATCGTAGGAATGGTGTTGCTGGGTTTGGCGTTGACCACGGCGGGGTGTGGCGGCGGCGGTGATGACGGCGGCGAAACCCCATCCGAGCCGTCCAGTTCCGGTTATTCCTGGGTATTGCCGAGCGGTTTTCCCACGCCCAAAGAATCGGCGGATAACCCGATGTCCGCCGCCAAAGTGGAATTAGGTCGCCACCTGTTTTACGACCTGCGGATGTCGGTCAACCAGACTACCGCCTGTGCGACTTGTCACCTGCCGGAGCGGGCTTTTACCGATGGCCGGATCACCGCTGTCGGCGCGACCGGTGAGGTTCATCCGCGCAATGCGATGAGCCTGACCAACGTCGTCTATAACGCGACCTTCAACTGGGCCAATCCCGTACTCAAGACGCTCCATGCCCAGGCGTTGATTCCAATGTTTGGCGAATTTCCGCTGGAATTGGGCTGGAGCGATCACGAGGCGGAAATTCTGGATCGTTTTCGCCACGATGCGCTGTATCAAACCCTATTTGTCGATGCGTACCCGGACCAGGCAGACCCATTTAATGCGGATCAGGTGGCTCAAGCGGTCGCCGCCTTCCAGGCAACTTTGATTTCGGGCAATTCGCCCTACGACCAAGCGACGTTTCAGGGTAACCGCGACGCGCTGAGTCCAGCGGCGCGGCGCGGCCAGGAGTTGTTTTTCTCCGAGCGCATGGAATGTTTCCATTGCCACGGCGGATTCAACTTCAGCCAGTCAGTGAGCCATGCGGGAACCGCCATCACTCAAGCGGATTTCTTCAACAATGGTCTCTACAACATCGGGGGCGCGGGCGATTACCCATTGAATAACCGGGGGTTATGGGAATTTACCCAGAAGCCCTCCGATATGGGGCGGTTTCGCCCCCCGACCCTGCGCAATGTCGAATTGACCGCGCCCTACATGCACGACGGTTCCATCGCCACACTGGAAGAGGTGATTAATCATTACGCCCGAGGCGGGCGGCGGATCAGTGAAGGGCCGTTCGCCGGCGATGGGGCGAAAAATCCGTACAAAAGCGAACTGATCGTGAGTTTTTCGCTGACCGCCCAGGAAAAGCAGGACCTCATCGCCTTCCTGCACAGTCTGACCGACTGGAATTTCGTCTGCGATTCACGCTTTGCCGATCCGTTTGGCAACTTTCCCCGGCATTCCCGCTGCAACTGAATTTTTTCTGGAGAGTAGATCATGAATTATCGCGTCCTGTGGCGCTGTCTGCTGGCGGGCGGTGTTGTGGCCCTCAGTTGGGGATTACCGACGAGAGAGAACCCGCTCATGCTGCCGGCGGCTTATGCCCATCATGGCGGTGGAGGCAGTAGCGGCGGCAGCAGTGGCGGCGGCGGCGGCAAATCCAGCACGATCCGCCAAGCACCTGAACAGGGCTACGGCAAGGGCGGGCGTGGCGCACAGGGAATGAAGCCATGAAGACCTTGCCCGCTTGGCTATTCGTGCTGGTTCCCACGCTGGGAATCTGTTGTGGCTGCGCCGGTTCGGTTACAGCGGATAATCCCCGCCCGATAGACAGTTACGGTGCGATTGCTTATGCGCCTGGCGCTCAGGATTGGCGGATGCGCTGGCAGGCGGTTGATGCGCGGCGGGCGCGGGAACGGGCGTTGGCGGATTGTGCGAATGCCGATTGCCGAATCGTGCTGGAGTTCGGTCCCGGCCAATGCGGCACGTTGGCGCTAGGTGAGGGCGGTTTCGCTGTAGGCCAGGCGGACACTCCCGCCGCCGCTGAAGCCGCCGCACTAAAGGAATGCCAGCGCACCGGCTCCACTTGTCGGGTCGCGGCGGCGGAATGTAATCATTGAAAACCGCTGTTCTCTCTTTCAACCCCGGTCCATTCCAAGGATTTCCGATATGCATCTGTTGGAGCAAGGCGAAGATACGGTCATTGGCAAGATCGCACGCGGGACATCCGCCCGGCGGGCAGCCGCTTTGATGAATTACGGCAATCTGATTGCGATCCTGTTGCCTTTTCCCCTGCTGATTTTCTGGTTCGGGGCCGCAATGCTGGTATACGCGATGAATCGGCATCATCCTGATCCCCGGGTAGGCCACTATACGCAGCAGGCCGCTTATCGATTCTACGGAATCACCGGCTTTTTCGTGGCAGCCGCCACCTTCATTCCCGGCGGCGGCTGGATTTGGCACCTGCTGGCCTGGTTGCTGGCGGCGCTGATCCTGATTCCTTGGTCAATTTTCGACCTGCGGCGCATTTATCAAGAACAGTGGAGCGATATTCTGTTGGACGATCAAGGCCATCCGTTACCGGCAACATCGTTAGCAACCGGCTAGGCAGCGTTGATTAGCCCCGACGCGGTTATCCGCGCCGGGGCGTTCCGACCATCGCTAAAGCTGCTCGGAGGCGAATTCGGCCAGCCGCGAGCGTTCGCCGCGCCGCAGGGTGACATGTCCGCCGTGCGGCCAGTCCTTGAATCGATCCACCACATAGGTCAAGCCGGACGTGGTTTCCGAAAGATAAGGCGTGTCGATCTGCGCGATGTTGCCCAGACAAACCACTTTGGTGCCGGGGCCAGCGCGGGTGATCAGGGTTTTCATCTGCTTCGGGGTCAGATTCTGCGCTTCGTCGAGAATCAGATATTTGCTCTGGAAGGTCCGTCCGCGCATGAAATTGAGCGAGCGGATTTTGATCCGGTTGCTCAATAAATCCGCGGTGGCGGCGCGGCCCCATTCGCCGCCTTCCTTTGGAGCCAGCACCTCCAGATTGTCCATGAGCGCCCCCATCCACGGCGTCATCTTCTCTTCCTCGGTGCCTGGGAGAAAGCCGATGTCTTCGCCGACCGGCACGGTGACCCGGGTCATGATGATCTCCCGGTAGCGCGGGACATCCAGCACCTGGGCCAGTCCCGCCGCCAGCGCCAACAAGGTTTTGCCAGCGCCTGCCGCGCCGAGCAGGGAAACGAAGTCGATTTCCGGGTCCAACAGCAGGTTCAGGGCGAAGTTTTGCTCACGATTGCGGGCAGTGATCCCCCAGACCGCATGATTGGGCGCGGCGTAGTCGCGGAGTAGTTCGAGGAGCGCAGTGGAATCCTCAATCTGCCGGACGATGAAATCCGCGCCGCCCTCGGTTGCAAACAAGCCCTGGTTAGGATGCCAGTGCGCAATCTCCGGGCCGCGCACCCGGTAAAAGGTGCGGCCTTGATCTTTCCAGGAGTCCAGCTCCTTGCTGTGCGCTTCCCAGAAATCCGCCGGCAGCTCGCGCACCCCGCCGTAGAGCAGACGCACATCATCCAGCGCCTGATCGCTGTAATAATCCTCGGCGTGAATGCCGAGAATAGCCGCTTTGATGCGCAGATTGATGTCCTTGGACACCAGGGTGATCTGCCGCAACGGGTGATCCTGGCGCAGGGTCAGCGCCACGCCGAGAATGTCGTTATCCGGGGCGTTGCCAGGCAGGGGAACCGATGGACTGAGCCGGGCCGGGCGGGTCTGGAAATACAATCGGCCACTGGTCGATGCGCCGCTGGATGCGCCGGGCAACGGCAATCCTTGCTCGATTTGTTCCTGACAGGCCCCGGCGACCAGATCATCGAGAAACCGGCTGGCCTGCCGGACGTTGCGGGCGACCTCGGAGACGCCTTTCTTGGCGTGATCGAGTTCCTCCAGCACCTGCATCGGCAGATAAATGTCGTGTTCCTGAAAGCGGAAAACCGCCGTCGGATCGTGCATCAGCACGTTGGTGTCGAGAATGAACAGACGGCGTTCAGTCATACAAGGCGTCAGTTGACTCAAGGAATCGTCTCAACCCTTGATCGGCTCCAGCACCGCGTCCAGATTCAGATCGTCGCAGAAATCCAGAAATTCCTCGCGGAGCATGGCGATGTGGGTGTTGGCGGGAATGCCGATAGCCAGATTGACCGAAAACATCGGGGTGCCGGTGTGCGGGGCGCTGTAACTGCGCGTCACCATATCTTCGATATTGATCGAGCGGCTGGCGAAGAAGCTGGCCAGATGGTGAATGATGCCGGGCTGACTG
>JBDHRB010000194.1:0-5302 GCA_039807355.1 Candidatus Competibacteraceae bacterium | reverse complement strand
TTTAGCCCCGGCCAGCGCCTCCTTGAATTGATCCTGCTGGGACTGCAATTCGACCCGCGCCACCAGCGAAGGCAGGTAATCGCCCTGCAACGCCAATGCTTTGTCAATGGCCACCGCTGCGTCCTTGAAGTTCTGGGAACGGGCCTGAGTTAGCGCGATCAGATGCCAGGGTTCCGGGGATTGCGGCTGCGCTTCCGCCAGCTTGCGGAAGGCTTTGAGCGCGTCATCGGGCCGGCCATCGGCCAGCAGCGCCAGGCCAAGCGCCCGTTGCGCCGCCGGATGGTTGGGATTGGCCGCTTCCAGGC
Organism: Candidatus Competibacteraceae bacterium; assembly: GCA_039807355.1. Lineage (GTDB taxonomy): Bacteria > Pseudomonadota > Gammaproteobacteria > Competibacterales > Competibacteraceae > UBA2383. The sequence continues at coordinate 4,997 of JBDHRB010000194.1, read as the reverse complement.
CACGCGCCACGTTCGCCGCTTTCAAATTCAGCCCGGCGGCCTGATATTGCCCGATCAACGCCAAACCGGCTTCCAGCGAAGCCGGATTTTTATCCCAGGCCTGCTCCAGCCAGCGCAAGGTCTGCTCGGTCTGCCCAGCCTGTTCTGCCAGCCCGGCCAGCCGCAACAATGCGCCGAGATTGCCCGGTTCCTTGGCGATCACTTTTTCGTACAACGCCTGGGCGGCGCTGCGATTGCCCGCCTTGAGTTCCAGCAACGCCAGATTCAGCGCCGGGGTGGTGAACTCCGGATTCAGGCGCAAAGCCTGCTCAAATTCGCGCCGGGCTTGCTCATCGTCACCCTTGGACAGATAGGCCCCGCCGAGCAGGTTGCGGGCGACCGGATCATCGGGCTTCTTTTTCACCAATTCGCTGGCTGCGGCAATGGCTTTGTCAAATTCTTTCTGCTGGAGATAGGCTTGCACCAACAGCAGATCAGCCTGCAACACCTCCTGGCCGAGATCGACCAGTCCTTGCAGCTCACGCACCGCATCATCGGCCTTGCCCTCGCCCAGCCGCGACAACGCCAGTTGGGTGCGAATGTTGGCGGCGTCCGGGGCGATCTGCGCGGCTTTTTGCAGGTATTCAGAACCTTTGGCGTAGTCGCGGGCTTGCAGATAGGCGCTGCCGAGCAGGGCCAGCAACTGTGCATCGTTCGGGGCCTGGGCCAGCGCCGGAACCAGCGTGTCAATCGCCGGACGCGGTTTTTCCAGCCGGAGTTGGGTCGCGGCCAACAGCAACCGCGCCGGCAAATAGCCGGGCTGGCGGCTGACAAAGGCCGATAAATATTGATCCGCCTGACCGAGATTGCCCTGCTCGTAATTGATCGACCCCAACAGGAACATGCTGCCGGGATGGTCCGGGGCGACTTTGACCACCTGCAACAGCGCGTCCTGGGCCGCCGCCAGGTCTTTCTTCTGGAACAGCAGGCTGCCGCGCAGATAGTTCGCTTCCGGCAGATTCGGCTGGCGCTGGCGCACCGCCTCGACATCGGCCATCGCCTCCTCTTGCTGGCCCTGGCTGATGAGAATTTCCGCCCGTTCCAACAGGGCCGCCGCATTCTGCGGTTGCCGTTGCAGAATCTGTTGCACGGCTTTCAACGCCGCCGGATCGTCATGTTGCAGACGATGCAGCCGCACCTTGACAAACCAGGGACGGACATCCGCCGGGTCTCGTTCGCCAGCCTTGCTGGCCAGGGCTTCCGCCTCGCTGTAATTGCGCTTCGCCAAGGCCAGTTGGCTCATCCCCAGCAGCGCATCAGGATCGTCCGGCTGCAACTGAAGGGCCTGATCGAAGCTGGCCTTGGCGGCGTCGGGCTGATCCAATCCCAAAGCCGCCAGACCGCGCAGCGCCTGCAAGGTCGCCTGAAGCGCCGGCGGATCGGCTGTTTCCGGGGTTAGTTCCAGCACCCGGGCATTCTGGCCCTGCTGCAAGTACGCTCGCGCCAACGGTAGTAACCAGCCATCGCGCCCGGCGCCCAGTTCGCGGGCGCGTTGCAATTCCTTTTCCGCCGACGCGCCGTTGCCGGTTTCCAGATAGATTTGCCCCAGCAGCAAGCGGGCGTCGCGGTTCTCCGGATTTTTTTGCAGCGCATTCTTCAATTCGATGACGCTGGCCGATAGCTCCTGCTTGGCCTGATAGGTTCGAGCGCGCTGAAGGTGTTCCACATCGGTGCTGCGGTCACCGCAACCGCTCAGGCCGATAGCGACGCTCACGCCCAACCCCCCGCCCAGGGCGAGGATGCGCGGCAAAGTCGATAAAGAGCGCAATGGAAATTTCATCGCCTAATACCCCTCGAAGGTAAACCGCGCCGCGCCAATCGCCAGCGCATCGCCGGTCGCCAAAGCCAGCACCTCGTTGGTGGACAATCCATGACAACCGACCCGCACTGATCCCGACGCGCCGAGGTTTTGCAACCAGTAAACGCCGTCGCGGAACAGCAGTTCCGCATGATGGGGCTGCACATCCGGCGCATTGAGACGTAACCCGTCTTCCGGCGCACTGCCGATGGGCAGCCACTTCGGCACATAGTAGTGGACAATCTGCTGGCTGGCCGGGTCATCGCGCTGAAAACAGGCGTATAACAGCGCACCCGGCGTACCGACGCCATTCAGCTCGGCCACCCGATCCTGCATGTGCAGCAGGTGCAAATAACGGTTGCGCAGATTGGCGCGCAAGGCGTTATTGTCCATTTGCTGATCGCGCTGGCGCAGCACCTCGACCAGGTCCAGCAGATAGCGGCCAAAGCGATCACGCGGCTCTTGCAGGTCCCAATCCAGCGCCTCGCGCTGCTGCTGACGATCCCAGGCCAGGGTCAGATGCAGCCGGTACAGATCGCAAACCTCCAGGGCGTCGCCGGCCTCCAGCCGCACCCAGCGCCCGTGCTGCAAACGCTGCCCATTGCAGCCGGTATAGGTGTGTCCGTGATCGCTGGAGGCCATCAGCGCCAATTGATCGCCCAGCGCACAGACCACGCAATGCAGCCGGGAAATCCGGCTGTATTTGGCGACCAGGCCCAAGGTGAAATCGCCGAATCCGGCTCCCGCCGCCGCGCTTTGCCGACCGAAGATCATGAACGGGCGCGAGACCAGCTCGATACGCGCCGGGGCTTGGGCTGGATCCGCCGCCAGCAACAAGGCCCGGGTCAAAGGCGTACCGCGATTCAGAGTCTGTTCGTGGGCGGCGCGTAAATGATGGGTCTGCTCTGGATGTTCCTCCAGTTCCAGCGGCAGGGTATAGCGGCTTCCCTGCGCTGCCCCGCCGGTTCCATCCGACCAAAAGCCATCCGCGTCGGTTGACCGAGGGGCTTGCTCCGGCAAATCCAGTTGAATTTCCTGACGGTTGCCATACGCCGACCATTCGCCGCGATGGTCGCACAGCTCCAGTTCCAACCACAGCGCCGCCGCTCCATCACGCAAGCGGCGGTAATTGAAAAATACCGGCCAGGCGTCGCGCCCGTCGAGCAGACGCACCGCTGGAGCCTGACCGTCATCGGCAAACGCCAGGTCTGCGCTGTGCAGGCGCAGGCGAATCTCCCGATACAGCCACCAACTGGGATTGATCAGCACCGCGCAAAACACGCCTTCGCCCTCTGCGGAGGGCCGGGTTAGCGCGGCCAGGCTGACCAGGATCGGCTGGCGGATTTCCTGTAAACGGAGCAAACGCTGTTCCCATTGGGCGGTCTGCGCTGGATCGCCGCCGCGCAGGGTGCGCTGATAATGATCGAGAACGCCTTGCAACCCGCTCTGATCCAGCGCCGCCTTGCGTTCCTGCTTGGCCTCAAGATCGGCCAGCAGATGGAGAAACTCGCGCAGCGCCGGCGCGGAAGCTTCCGGCGCGGGCGCTTCGACGGCGGGCGGCTCGGCGGGATGAGCCAGCGGGGCCAGAGTCTCCTCATCCACCCACGCGGTCAGCGGCTCGCCCTCCAGCGCCGCTGTTTCCGCCGGGGTCGCATCGGTTTTCAGGGTTTCTTCCAGATCGAAATCGAAACTCAAGCCTAAATCAGGAAACGCCAATGAGTGCGGTTCCAAGTCAGCGGCGGGCGATGCGGCGACGGGCGGCGCAAGCGGTTGAAATGAATCGCTGAGAAAACAGCTTTTCGCCGCCTCATCCACCAGCGCCGGGGTCAGTTCGCTGCCCAGATCCAGCCCGACAAACAGCAGCACCGTGTCGCAGAGCATGGCAATAGATCGGGGAATTCCTTGACAATACTCAATAATTCGTTCGACCACCGCCGGCGAAGGAATCGAGCCGTCGCCGCGTTGGGCGCTGGCAAACTGCTGATGAATAAACGCGGCGCTCTCGGCATCGCCCAAGCGCTCCAGACGGCAGCGGGTGGTGACGCTGGCGTGCAGGCGCTTCAGTTCCGGTTGGAGCAGTCGGCTCTCCAGCTCTGGCAGCCCGGACAGAACCATCTGCAAACGCTGGGCGGGAATCGCCGGGGTTTCCACAAACTCATGCAGCCGGCGCAAGACGCTGGGGCGCAGATGGTGGGCGTCATCAATCAGCAGGGCGATAATCTGGTTGCGGCGGGCGCTGGCGGCCAGGGCCTCGGACAACAACCGGCTTTGTTGTTCAGCGCCGAGAGGCTCGCCGGGCAACTCCAGACAGGCGCACAGGTAATTGAGAATGTCGGGAAAATCCAGGCTGGCGTTGGTCAGCAGGATGCAGCGCAGATCGCTGGCCTCGGCCATACAGCAACGCAGCAAAACGGTTTTGCCGACCCCGGCCTCGCCGGTCAACAACAGGATGCCGCGCCGTTCACGAAGACCGTCGAGCAACTCGGCGCAAATCGCGTCAAATTGGGCGTTGCGGTAGATGGCCCGGGCTTCTTTGACCTTAAAACCTGAATGGCTCGATTCAGCGCCGCCGTCGCGCATAGTTGCTCCTCCCCCAGTCGCTGATAACAAGTTTACCGGTTCTTTAGTAAAAAACCCCATCCTTCAAGGCGGTGATGCAGCGCGTGGGTGGAGCGCATCCGGGGCCGCCGCCCGCAGGGTTCGCCGGTTGCTATACTGCCTTGACGCCAGTCCCTCGCCTCTCCATTTAACAAATAACCAAAAGCCCGCGCCGCCGCATGGTTGAGCATTCGCCTCAATTGATCCCCGCCTCCCCTACGACTGCGCATCCGCCGCCGGCGCGGCGCGCTCGGCTGTTGCGGCGCTGCCTGACCGTAGCCAGTCAGTTGCTCGGTTTACTGACCGGAGCCGGTATCGCCTGGATTCGCCGCTGGCCGACTGAACCGCGTAGCCGGCGGCGGCGGCTGTTGCGTTTCGCGGCGACCCTGGCCGCACGCTGGCTCGATCCGCAACTGGCGGATTTACCCTTCCCCGCCCAGTTGCGCGGGCGGCTGGAGCGACTGGGGCCGACCTACATCAAACTCGGTCAGATCATGGCGGTGCGCGAAGACCTGTTGCCGGCAGTCATTACCGATGAATTGAAGCAGTTGTTTGACGCGGC
>JBDHRB010000193.1:0-5311 GCA_039807355.1 Candidatus Competibacteraceae bacterium | reverse complement strand
CAATCCACCGCCCGCCGCAAAGACGCTTCCAGACGCAGACGATCCAGCACCCGCGTGGTCATTTCCGGCTTGTAAAACTGATAATTATTCCGCCCAATCGCCTTGGCCTGATACATCGCCGCATCGGCGTTGCGAATCAGGGTGTCGGCGTCGTTTCCATCGTCCGGGTAAAGGCTGATGCCAATGCTGGCGGAAACAAAAAATTCATGACGATGCAATTGCAGCGGATGTCTGAACAAATCGAGCAGCTTACGCGCCACGGTGGCCGCATCCTCCGGCTCGGTCACGGCTTCGATCAACACCGTGAACTCGTCGCCGCCCATACGCGCTACCGTGTCCTCGGTGCGGACTAAAGCGGTTAATTGTTCTGCCATCCAGCGCAGCAACTCATCGCCGGCGGCATGGCCGAGCGTGTCGTTGACATCCTTGAAATGGTCCAGATCGAAGAACATCACCGCCAGCGCTTGCCGACTGCGCCGGGCGCGTTCGATGCTGTGTTCCAGACGCAGATTGAACAACAAGCGGTTGGGCAAGCTGGTCAGTAAATCGTGATGGGCGAGGAAATTCAGCTTGTCCTGTGACTGCTTCAGCGAGCTGATGTCGCTGAACACCCCGACATAGTGGGTGATCTGGCGGCGTTCATTCTCGACCGTGCTGATCGTCAGCCATTCAGGATAAATCTCGCCGTTCCTGCGCCGATTCCACACCTCGCCCTGCCAATGGCCGGTGGCCTGAATCGACGCCCACATCGTCGCGTAGAACTGCGGATCCTGACGCCTTGATTTCAGCAGACGCGGGGTCTGGCCGCGCACCTCCGCCTCCGCATAGCCGGTGATGGTGGTGAAGGCGTGATTGACCATTTCGATCCGTTCCCGGGCGTCGGTGATCATCACCCCTTCCATGGTGTTCTCAAACACCCGGGCCATCTGCCGCAAGCGCTCTTCGGTCTGCTTGTGGTCGGTAATATCCCAGTAGATGCCCTGAATGCCGACCACCGCCCCCGCCGCATTGCGCACTGGAATCTTGGTCACTTCGATATGGCGCTGCTCGCCGGTGGCCGGGGCGATGTTTTCTTCAACCAGCGACAAGGTTTCGCCAGCCAGAACCCGCAAGTCGTCGGCGCGATATTTATCCGCCAGCACCGGCGGATAAAAATCCCGGCTGGTCCTGCCCAGACAGGCATCCTGAGTCCGGCCCAAATCCTTGAGCATCGACTGATTGAGGAAACTCACGCGGCCTTCGCGGTCGGTCCGGTACACGCGCTGCGGCAGTAAATCCAACATCTCCTGATGCTGGCGCTGACATTCTTCGCGCTGCGCCCTCAAGCGCCGTCGATAATCGTGAAAGCTGAACAGCGTCGCGCCCAGCGCACCCAGCGCCATGCCCAGCGCCATGCCCAGCGCTAAAGACCCTAAAGTGGAATCCACTGCCGACTCCTGCATTCAGTGATCAAAAAAAAAGCGCATCAATCCTTGCAGAATTAGAGCCATTCAGCCGCTATTATGCCAGATGCGCCGTCTGGATTTTTAGCCGACGCGGGCAGCAGCTCCCCGGAAATCCATGTAGACTGCGTTGCGCTTCGCGCCCTGCGAAAGCAATTCCGATCCATGCCTTGACTGAAGGAATGACCTGATATGAGCAATATCTTTATCGCCGTCGCCTACGACGACCCGTATCAAGCCGAAGAAGTGCGGCTGCGCCTGTTGCGGATGCAGAAAGAGTATCTGATTAATCTCGAAGATGCGGTGGTCGCGGTGCGCGATGCCAAAGGCAAAGTCAAGCTTCATCAAATTCGTGACCTGACTACGGCTGGCGCGATTTCCGGCAGTTTCTGGGGGCTGTTGATCGGCTTGATTTTCATGAATCCGCTGCTCGGACTGGCGGCTGGCGCTGCCGGCGGGGCCATCAGCGGGGCGTTGACCGATGTCGGCATCGACGACAATTTTATGAAAAAACTGGCTTCTGAACTGCATCCGGGCGCGTCGGTGTTGTTCGTGCTGGTCAAAGACTTCACCGAAGACAAAGTGCTGGCCGATCTGGAAGGCACTGGCGGTCGTCTGCTGAAAACCTCGCTGTCCCACGAAGACGAAGCCCGCTTGCAAGCGGTGTTGGATGCGGTCAAGCCGGAAGCCGAAACCGCGCCCAACCTGGATAAACCCGCCTGAACGAACGGCGTCCAGCCCTGTTGGGCCGGTAGTGCGCCCAACCCGGCCAGATTGGCAATAAATATTTGCAAAATCAATTTATTGCACCTCGATCTAGCCGGGTTTAAAACACCAGCGATTGACCCTGATCGTGGAGTCCCCCTGCATGTCCATGACTGTCAACGGCGTTGAAATCAGCGACGCCGCCATTAATGCCGAAATGCAACATCATCCGGCGCCTTCCAAAGAAAAGGCTGAATATTCGGCCAAGCTGGCTCTGGTCGCCCGCGAATTGCTATTGCAGGAAGCCGCCCGGCTCGACATCAGCGCAGCCGATGAGGAACAACGGCTCACCGCGCTGATCGAGCGCGAGGCGCCTGCCCCGGAGCCGAATGAAGAACATTGCCAGCACTTTTTCGCCGCCAACCGGCAACGCTTTCGCAGCGGCGACCGGTTTGAGGTTTCCCATATTCTGTGCGCAGCAGCCCCGGATGACCGCAGCGCCCGCGCCGCCGCTCAGACCCGCGCCGCTGAGGTCATCGCCCAACTCGATCACGGCGCAACCTTCGCGGCGCTGGCCGAGCAAATCTCCGATTGTCCTTCCAAAACAATGGGCGGCAGTCTAGGCCAGATCGGCCTGGGGCAAACCGTGCCGGAATTCGAGCAAGCCATGATCGCCTTGCAGGAAGGCGCAACCTCGGCGCAACCGGTGGAAAGCCGCTTCGGGTTTCACGTCATCCATCTGCATCAGAAGGTGGAAGGCCAACTCTTGGAATACCCTCAGGTGCGCGAACAGATCGCCAACTATCTGCGCGACAGCGCCCAGCATCAAGCGATCAGTCAGTATTTGTCGCGGCTGATTGGGCGCGCCGATATTCAAGGGATTGACCTGCCCGGCGCTGCTGCGTCGCCGCTTGATTGATGAAGACCCTGGGCATCAGCGGTTGGAGCGGCTGCGGCAAAACTACGCTGATCGTCGCGCTGATTCCACGGCTGCGGGCGCGGGGCTGGAGCGTATCCACCCTGAAGCACGCCCATCACGACGTAGACCTGGATAGTCCCGGCAAAGACACCTGGCGACATCGCCAAGCCGGCGCTCAGGAGGTGATTTTGGCCACCGGGCGGCGCTGGGTGTTGCTGCATGAATTGCGCGAAGCGCCGGAACCGTCAGTGGCTGAGTTGCTCACCTACTTGCAACCGGTCGATCTGGTGCTGGTGGAAGGCTGGAAGCGCGGCGCGTATCCGAAACTGGAAGTCTGGCGACCTGTCGAGGATGCGCCGCCGCCGCGCTTTGCCGACGATCCGAGCATTATCGCGGTCGCCAGCCCAACGCCCTTCGATCCGGCCCACTATGGTCGGCCCGGCCTGCCGAGCCTGCCGCTGAACGATATTGAAGCGATCTGCGATTTTGTCACCGGCTGGCTGGCTAACCCTGTTGAATCTGCGGGAGAAACAACCCATGGGTATTGATTGTTGCGACACTGCGGAGCGGCTCTTGACCCTCTCTGAAGCATTGAGCGCAGCCTTGCCGAGTATCGCGCCGCTCGACGAAAGCGAATCTCTGCCGGTGCTGGATGCCGATGGGCGGGTGCTGGCCGAGGAGATCAGCGCCCGACTGGACGCGCCGCCGGGCGACCTCTCGGCGATGGATGGTTTTGCCGTGTATTTGGCTGATTTATCGCTGACCGACCCGACCCGCTTGCCGATAGCCGGTCAGGCGCTGGCCGGCCATCCTTATGTCGGTCTGCTGCGGCGCGGAACCACGGCGCGCATCACCACCGGCGCATTGCTCCCGGACGGCCCCGATGCGGTCATCATGCAGGAACAGTGTCAAATCGACGCCGATCAGGCGGAAATTATCATTGATCCGAAGGCGGCGGCCCGACTGAAACCGGGTGAGAACATTCGCCGGCGCGGCGAAGATGTCCAAGCAGGCGCTTGTTTATTGCACAAAGGTTTGCGTTTACGTCCCCAAGACATAGCGCTGGCGGCGGGGCAGGGCATCGCTGCGCTGTCGGTGTGGCGGCGGCTGCGAGTGGCGGTGGCCTCGACCGGCGACGAACTGCATGAACCGGGAACGCCCTTACCGCCTGGGGCGATTTACGAATCGAATCGCTACGCCCTGATCAGCCTGTTGCGACGCCTGGGTTGCGCAGTGACCGATCTGGGCGTGCTGCGCGATGTCCGAGAAACACTGCTGCCAGCATTGCGCACAGCGGCGACCAGCCATGATGTGCTGCTCACTTCAGGAGGGGTATCGGTGGGCGCGGCGGATTTAGTCAAGGAAGCCATCGCCGAATTGGGGCGGATCGCCTTTTGGCGACTGGCGGTGAAGCCCGGCAAACCGGTGGCGTTTGGGCGGATCGGCGACTGTCTGACCTTGGGCTTGCCGGGCAACCCGGTGTCGGTCATGGTGTCGTTTTTGCTATTCGCCCGACCGCTGCTGCTCAAGCGGATGGGCGCGGAGCCGACCGCTCCGCTGCGCCTGCCGGTGATCGCCGATTTCACCTTCCGGCGCAAACCGGGCCGGCGCGAATGGCTGCGGGCGCGTCTGCGCCGCGATGCGCAAGGCGGTCTGCGAGCGGCGATGTATCCGCACAACAGCTCGGCGGCATTATCTTCGCTGTCCTGGGCCGACGGTCTGATTGAGCTGGCTGAAACCTGCGCCGGCGTTGCGCCGGGCGATATCGTCGATTATCTGCCGTTCAGCGGCTTGGATGTCACTTGAGCCGGAGGGCGGCGACCTCCGCCTGTGCTAACCGCCCGATTAATTCAAATCGGGATCGCGGAAATAGCGTGCGCCCCAGTCGGCCTGCACCGCCGCGCCCTTCTCATTCAACCGATAAACCTTGATGTCAGGATCGCGGGCGACATCCGCCGGCGAGCCGCTGGTTACAAAGTGATGGAGTTTCTGCGGATTGCGAAATACCAGCACTTGCCGATAGGGCTGCATGGTCGCTCCTGGGCGCAGATCAGTGCGGGCCAATTGCATGTAAACCGCTTTACCGGTGGCTTTTTCGACGATGATCCCGCGTCCGTGGGTTTCGGCCAGCACTGCATTGAGGCCGTTGACTTCGAACACGCCATAGCCCGCCGCCTGTTGGACTTCCATTCGGGTTGGCGGCTTGAGTCGATGGAGCTGGCGCAGCGCCTGGTCGCGGATTTTC
>JBDHRB010000192.1:0-5311 GCA_039807355.1 Candidatus Competibacteraceae bacterium | reverse complement strand
GCGACGGCGCTGCTGTTCGCTGAACCGCGCCGGGCGGCTGAACCGGAACCGACTGTCAGCGCCGGGCGGCTGAACCGGAACCGACTGTCAGCGCCGCGCCGGCCTGCAAGGTGGTGGCGTGGCGACGTTGCGAAGAGGCGACGGCGCTGCTGTTCGCTGAACCGCGCCGGGCGGCTGAACCGGAACCGACTGTCAGCGCCGGGCGGCTGAACCGGAACCGACTGTCAGCGCCGTACCGGCCTGCAAGGTGGTGGCGTGGCGACGGCGCTCCTGATCTACCCGACTGTCAGCGCCGTGCCGGCCTGCAAGGGCGAATTGGAACCGACTGGCGTTTCTGATCTATCCGGGCGTCCATCCCTATTCTTCCGGGGTCTTCCCGGATTGCCCGCTTTATTTTTTCTGGTTTATCTTCAGTATTTCATAGACTTGCGCAAACGTAAGCTTGTACCGTCTAGCGAGTTCCCGGTGATTGCGCCCGTTAAATTCATTCGCAATCGCCGCATTGCGTTGATCACGGTCAAAACTATCCCCCTTGGCTATGTACAACTGAGTGCCTGCAAACTCTTTGCGGACCGCTTCTGTAATTTCCATCGCCAAGGCTGACGCTGAAACGGCGGGAATGGACAGCAGCAGTTCGCGATAGATGCAATCTGCCAGATAAGTAAGCCCTTGCGGATAATTCTCTGGAATTTTCAGCATCGAAATCTCCCCAACAACTGCCTGTTTATCCAAGACTTACAGCCGATTTATCGCCATCGTACCGCATGGGCGCGGTTGCCGTTATGGTCTTTTTTTGCCACATATTGATGACAATTCAGGCTTGCGCCGCCGCTGCGAAAATTTTTCGATTAGGGTGAACGGACCTACCGGACCTACCGGAAGCAATCTATTTTTAGTAGGTCCGGTAGGTCCGGTAGGTCCACTTCCCTTAGTTAAAAAAATTTCGCAGTGCCTTATCCAATTCGCTTTGATCTGCAACGGCAATGCGCCATTTTTGGCGAACTCCATATTTTCCAACAACTTCAAACCTAAGCCCACACTCCACGCGCCGGTTTTGCGTTATTGCGAAAATTTTGCAATCTTCGGATAAAACTCCCCAAACTCCCCAAACTCCCCGAAATTATTCTTCGCTAAGGGAGTTGTGGGAGTTTGGGGAGTTTTTTTCCCCGCTAGAAAAAATTTCGCAGCGCCTTTTCAAGTTCCTTCTGGTCAACTATCATCAAACGCCATTTTTTGCTTTGATGGTGTATCCCATCATTTTCAAACCGTACCCCATGCTCTACGCGCCGCGTATGCTGTTTGATGAAATGGCCCATTAGCCGCCCGCTCAATTCGCCGCGCCGGTCGGTGAAGTGTTCAGACAGCACGTCATACAGGGCGGGGTAGGCGCGGACTTCGTTGCCTTCATCCCATGCTTTTTCGTTCGCCTTGAAAATCGCTTCGTTGCAGGTGCTGGGGACGGTCCCGAACGCCAAATACCAGGCCAGCGCCAAGCCACGCAGCTTTTCCCGCACTGGGTCGGTATCCTCAATTCGCACCTTGCCCGCCGTGGGGTCGGCTTCTCCTAGCCAAATCAGGGCGGAACGGATCAGGTTTGACCAATCTTCAAACCCGCCCAAAATCGGGATGTTTTGCCGGGGCTTGCCAGTCACGATGTACGCTCGGAGCGCGGTCAAGACCGCCGTCACCAGCGCCGGGCGGTTCGCCGGTATCCACTCCCGCAAATCGCGGGAGAATTGCCGCTCTTCGGGGCGTTCGCATTGCGGGTCCAACTGACAGCACACTACCCGCCGGGTCATATCCCCTTGGAAAATCAGATTGTTGCCCGTCGCCAGCCACGTGCAGGCGGTTGAAGCGGTGGCGTTGCGATTCGCACCCAGTACGCGCTCACTAAAGGTTTGCGCGGTCAGGACCGTACATAAGGAATCGCCTTTTAGCGGTTCCTCCAAATTGTCCAAATTGATGATGCTGTCGCCTTGCAGCAAAACCGCCATGATGCGCTTGCGCAATTCATCCGGTTCCGGGGGAAAAGACATGACTGTTGCCGTTGCGCCCGTGGCAATCAGCGCCGCCGTATCTGCCAGTAAGGATTTCCCGGATGCGGCGCGGGGCGCGTCAAACGCATGGAGCGGGGCAAATTGCAGGGAGTGCCGCACGCACGCGGTCAAAATCGCCGATAGCGCCGCGCTTTGGTCATGAGGTTCGGCGAACGGGAAACCCGATAACACTTCATTCAGCAGGAAATCCAGCGCCGCCCGGCCTTGTTCGCGGGTAGGTTTGGATGGAATCGCCGGATAGGTCACGTTATGCGCCGCCAACAACAACCCAGTGGCTGCGTCATAACCGGGGCGCTCAATTACGCTGCCATCCGGGCGCAAGGTGGGCGCGGTAATCACGCCTACTAAAGGATGGAAACGCCACGCGCCGTAACGTGACAACAACATCGCGGCGACGGAACGGGGCGCGTTGCAGGCTACCCAATCAGTTCTTCGCTCACTCCAGCGTTGCCAGCGAATATGTTTGTTCAGCCGGTCCAGCAGCGCATCCGTATCCAAGGGAGCAATCAGGACTTTCCCGCCGGGGCGCTGCAAGCCATGCACGGTTTCCACCCGGCTGATCACAGTACGGACCAGACTCCCGTTGCGCTGATACAAATCGGGGTCATGTTCGATCAGGGCGATTTCCGCTGCATCGCACAATTCCGGGAGTTCGCCGGCAACCACGTTCAAGGTCACTTTTCGCGCCCGGTTCGGAGTCGGTTCTTTGGCGGGTTCCGCCAGCATCGCCGCTAGCTGCTGTTCCGCCGTCCATCCCGCCCCGTGCGCGTCCGCTGCATCCCAACCTTCCGGGAGTTCCGCGCCAAGCAATTCCGGTTTCAGGGTTCGCACGGTTGCCGCGCCCGCTGTTTGCGCCAACTTCGTCACCGCCGCCGCGTACCTTCTGCCGGGATCATCGTAATCCGGCCAAATCACCACGCGCCGGCCTGCCAAGGGCGTCCAATCGGTTTTTTGCGGGGCGTTTGCGCCGCCGGCACTGGTTATTACAATCCAATCCGGCAATAAATCCGCCGCTGCGCAAGCGGCTTTTTCGCCCTCGCACACCATGACCGGCGCATCAGACCGCGCCAGCAAACGCGGCAATTGATACAGAGGTAGGGGCGCGGTCATGGCTTGCCAACGCCACGCCGCCGTTTTTCCGTCCGGTGAAATACACCAAGTGAGCGGGGCAAATTCCTTTTTCTTGTCGGGGGAGTCGAAACGGTAGACGTAAAACAGCCGTTCGCCGCTGGCATCGAAATAAACATAAACCGTTGACCGCAAGCCGTGTTTTGGATGCGCCGCCGGGGGTTCCGGCGCATCGTTAGGAATCGGTCGAAGAGGCGTCCAATGCGCTTTTTGGGGCGTCACGGGATCATTTACAGGGGATTTAACACGGCTGTAACCGCCCTTCATATTCAGCCGTTCCGCCAAGGCTTGCGCCGCTTGCCCTTGATTCAACCGATTCAGATAGGCGTACAGGCTGATCAAATCGCCGCCGCTGGCGTTGTCGGCAAAGTCGGACCAGCGCCCGGTATGCAGATTGATTTTGAAACTACCGGGGTGCTGATCATTGCGTGTTGGATTCAGCGCCGTCCATTCCGCGCCCTCCCGCCGGCCATCCGGCAACCACTCCATAACCCAACTTTCGGCTTGCGCCAGCGCCGCTGATGCAATCGCCCGAAAATCAATTTCTGGTTTCACTGAAACGCTTTTCATCTCAAAATTCCTTCTGTTTTTGAGAAGGAACGGGTACAATTCCAATCGGTTATATTGAAACGTGCCCGTTCTTCTCAAAGTCTTGTGGTGGGAGAACGGGTTTTTTATTTCAGCACTTCTGAAAAACGCGGATCACGGGTAAGCTGTCCGCTTCCTTCGCTAACGGCTTGCGCCAGCGCCGCTACGTTTTCAATCAGCCGCCCGATTCCGCCAAGGCTGTTTTCTGTCAGTCCTTCCGTCCGCGCCGCGCCCAACACCGCGCCGATTCCGCGCAAACCGTCCAGACAATCCTCCAGCAAGCCATCCATCCGCCGCGCCGCGTCTTTCAAGCCCTGAAGATCAGTCGGTAATTGACGGGTTTCAGGGTCCGCCATCCCTAGCAACAAACCCAGTTGCGCCATACTGGCAAAACCGGCATCGAGAGGAATTTCAAGCCGCCCGCCGCGCCGCGTAGCGACGCCGTTCAAGGTGGTGTTGATCAGGGTCATTTTGGCGTTGCCTCATTCGCTATGGAGAATGACCGCCAGCGCCGGGATACCTGATAAAAGGAACGACGACGCGGGCCGCAACTGCCGTACACAACGGCGGGGCTGATTCGCACGGTCAAGACCGCCTTAGTTCGCCCTCTAAGCCCGCGCCGCCGATTCGAGCCGGGCCGCGCCGTCAAAGGCGCGAACCGCGAAAGCGGAAACGCAGAAACTACAAATCCGCGCTGACGGGGCGGAATGGCCGTGTGTACGGTAGTAAATCCAGTCTGCAACCGGGGCGCATACAGTGTCAAGCCGTTCATGTCGGTTTCCCGCCCGCCTGCTCAATCCATGCACGAACATCCGCAACGCGCCATGCAGTGACCGAAGAGGAAAGCCTAACAGGCCGGGGGAATGCGCCGTCCTGGACCTTGCGCCAGATGGTTGTGCGACTGAAGGGGATGAAATGCACCAACTGCTTGAGGCGGATAAAGCCCTCAGTGGGCAAGATCAGGGGTGCCGGGAATACGGCTTGTTTCGCCATGAGTATTTCCTGGGTTGTTTGGAACACGGCGAAACTATGACGGGGGCGATAGGCAAAAAAATAGGTGAATTATCGGTTTCCTATAATTCACCTAGATTGCACCAATAAGGTGCGTTGCTGTTACCTGTTACCTGTAAAAGTTGATTTAAGAATCCAGGCCAAGAAATAAAACACTGCTTAATTACAGGTCTAAGGAAACAGCGTGATAGCGTTACAGGGGAGATAGAGGTTCAGACTGTCAGCGTTAGCAACGAACGCGGCTTTCAGTCCGGTTTTGTGGCTGGGAGTCTGTTACTGCTTACCACTGCCTAGCGGCTTGCCCGGTTTCAACTTACAAACGGATTGCTTGGTCCAGAATTTATTGAATTGATCTTCGGACATGCCGCTGAACAGCGCCGGTTCCCGTTGTTTGAGCATTTCCATCATATCCGACTTTGGACAATTCAACCTTTGGGGAGTGAAAATTTGGGTTCTTCGAGGATTGTTGTGGAACCAAATGTTCAGGTGTATTATTTAATATGCACTAATTTTTTTAATGGGTTTAT
>JBDHRB010000191.1:0-5316 GCA_039807355.1 Candidatus Competibacteraceae bacterium | reverse complement strand
ATTGATGATAACGAGGTATTTAATCTTGGGTTGTTGATGAATCGAGTATTCGGTGAAGTCAATCATGTAGCTACATGTGTTTGGCAAAAGCGGTATTCGCGTGAGAGTACTTCTGCAATTGGTGATGTTCACGAATATTTGATGGTTTATGCAATAAATCCATCTGTATTTAAAAGCTATCGGAATCTTTTAGAGTTAGATGAAAAAAACAAGAAAGCTTATAATAATCCTAACAATGACCCTCGCGGTCCTTGGCAATCGATTTCATTTACTGGCGCGGGATTTCGCCCAAATCAGATGTACGAAATTATTGCTCCAAATAGAAATAGACATGTGCCGCCGGAAGGAAGACACTGGGCTATGATTGAAGCTGAATACCGCAAACTTGAGTCAAAAGGAAGAATTTGGTGGGGTAAAGATGGAAATGGAGTTCCCCGAGTGATTCGGTATCTTTCTGAAGTTGATGGCCTTGTTCCCTGGACATGGTGGCCACATGAAGAAGTTGGTCATACTGATGAAGCCCGCAAGGAAATTCAATCGATCTTTGGTACACAAACGGCATTTGATACTCCAAAACCTGTCCGTCTGATTGAGCGTATCCTCCGCATTGCCACGAAGCCGGGCGATTTAATTCTGGATTTCTTCGCCGGTTCCGGCACCACCGCCCACGCCGTGCTGAAACTCAACCGGGAAGACGGCGGCAATCGGCGTTTCATTCTGGTATCGAATACCGAAGCGACCGCCGACGCGCCGGATAAAAACCTGTGCCGTGATGTCTGCGCCGAGCGAGTGCGGCGGGTCATCACCGGCTACTACAACAAAAAAAGTGAATGGGTGGAGGGTTTGGGCGGCGATCTGCTGAAAACACGCGGGGCCGGTTTCGCCTATCTCCGCGCCTGCCGTATTCCCGCCGAAAGAGTCTTGAGCGAAATCGAACACGAACAAGTCTGGACGGCGCTGCAACTGATCCACACCGAAACGCTGGCACCGTTCAATGCGGCGGCGCTCGTTCAACAAGCCGAAACCGAAAATGGCGTCATGCTCTACGTCCCCAAGGTTTCCGAAGCCGTTATCGCAATCCTGGAGCGGGCTATTTACGACGCCGGAACCGCCGTGATCTATTCCTGGCAACCGGGCTGGCTCAATCAGCAGATCGAAGACGAGCGGGCCGGCGTTCAGGCGATTCCTCAATTTCTGGTCAATCGCTTCGGTTTGGGAACGCGGGCATGAGCGCCCCTACGCCAAAACGCTATCAACGTGATGCGGTCAACAATGTGCTGGACATCTTCCGCTATGCCGAAAGCCAAATGCAGGCGGCGGCGGACGAAGATAGCCGCCGCGCCGCCAGCGCCTTCAACGGTTGCGTGCTGTTGGAAGCGCCCACCGGGGCCGGCAAAACCTTAATGGCGGGTTTAATCGCCGAAGCGTTCGCCAATCCCGATCATCCCCACAACGCCCGGATCGTCTGGTTCTGGTTCACGCCTTTCGCCAATCTGGTCGAACAGGCCAAGAGCGTGTTAAAGCGGGATTTCCCCGGCTTGCGGGTACGCGATCTCGCCAACGAGCGCGTCGCCTATTCCGCCCAAAGCGGCGATGTCTTCGTCACAACCTGGGCCTCGGTAGCGGCGCGCAACGCCGAAACCCGGAAATTGCGCACCAGCGGCGATGTGTCGCTGGCACTGGATAGGTTCATTCCCGGCTTGCGGCAGGCGGATTTCCGCATCGGCGTGGTGGTGGACGAAGCCCATCACGGCTTTACCAGCACCACCGAAGCAGTGCGTTTTTATCGGGACATCATGCGCCCGGATTTCACTTTGCTGATTACCGCCACGCCGGACGACACCGAAGTGGAAAAATTCCGAAAAGCGGCGGGCATCGGTGAATTGCATCGGCATCGTATCTCGCGCAGAGACGCGGTAGAGGCCGGTTTAATTAAGGAAGGTGTGCAGTGCATTGCTTATCTGGCACCCAATCATCAGGAAACCTTGGGCGACATTCCCGCAACTGCGCTGGCGGAAGGCTGGCAAACCCACAATCTCATCAAGCAGCAACTGGCGGAAACTGGAATTAACCTCACGCCCTTGATGCTGGTGCAAGTCGGCAGTAAAGGCAATGCAGGCATATCCGCTATTCAGGAAGCTAAATCCCGCCTGCTGGAATCAGGCGTCCCGGAAGACGTGATCGCTTGGTACACCAACGACGAACCCAACGATGATTTGCTGGCGGTCGCGCTGGATGAAAGTAAAGAAGTCCTGCTGTTTAAAATGGCAGTGGCGCTGGGATTCGACGCGCCGCGTGCGTTTACCGTAGTCTCCATGCGCGGGGCGAAAGATACCGATTTTGGCGTGCAAGTGGTCGGAAGAATTTTGCGCGTACATCGCCGCTTGCAATCCAGAGTGATTGATAAATCCTTGCCCGCATTATTGCGTTGCGGTTACGTCTTTCTGGCCGAAGCGGAAAGCCAGAGTGGCTTGATCGGCGCAGGTGAGAAAATCAACGCCATTCAAACTGAATTATCAGGGATTAGTCCATATACGATGGTCGTGCGCGTCGCGGGAGAAGCGCAGATTCAGGTGATAAAAAACGGGCAAACCAGCTTATTACCGCAACCTTATACGCCGCCGGTCTGGAAACTGGCGGCTGATAACCAACCCGAATCCAAGGCGATCTATGTTCATGATCCATTGGATTCAGGAGCGATACAAAACTTGCCCGGTTTTGACTGGCCCTTATCGAGTGAGTTTGCAACGTCAACGCAAAATCAGCCTCGCCAACCCGCAACGCCTTTACCCGGCAATGTGCTTTACCCGCTCCGCCCCGGAGTGCCAACCCGCTTTCAAACCGAACGGTTGCCGTTATCCGATGATGAATTGCTAAAGGGAGTCGGGGCGCATCTCAAGCTGAATGCAGACGTATTGAATGCCGGATTGCGCAAGAGCATCAAAATTACTCGCAAGACGATCACCGATATTTTTAGCCACCATGAAGAAGTCGTGGATACGGTGCAGGCGAAATTATCCCGCGCACAATTGGCACGGCGAGCGCAGCGCGTTTTATACGACGCGCAATATTACAATCCGCATGATTTGGAAGAGATGCTGCTGGCGCGATTGCGGCTGGAATACAACGACCACCAGGGTATTGGGCTATCCGACGAACAATTGCGGTACGCCCTGAATCTAATCCTGGCGAATTATCCGAAACTGGTGCGCGATGCGGCCCGAACCAGTGCGGCGCTCAACAAGGAAATAATCGAAACCGCGCCCTTGCCCGATCATCTGGAAATGGCGGCGGGCGTACCGCGTTCCCGCCTGAATGTCTACGGCATCCTGCCGCCGGACTTGAATGAAATCGAACGGAAATTTGCTGAACTGCTCGACGCTGACCGGTCGGGAACGGTGCTGTGGTGGCATCGCAATGTGCCGCGCAAGCCGTGGTCCATCGGCATCGTCCTGCCCGACGGCGACCGCTATTTCTCTGATTTCGCCGTGGGCGTGAATGGGCGCACTCGTGGCGGCGGCGTACTGTTGCTGGAAACCAAAGGCGAGCATTTGCTGAACAGCGATGAGACCGTCGAGAAAGCCGTGGCCGCGCACAAAATCTATGGAGAGCCGGTGATGCTCAAACAGCGTGATGACGGGAGTTTCTGGATCGTGCGCTACATCGCCAGCAGAAATCGCGTTGAAGAAGATCAAGCTTTTCGTGTAGAAAATATGGCGCACTATTGAGTAAAAAAGGGTTAAACATTGATTTTATGCCCCTATTAAGCATTGACCGTCTTTCTATCGCCTTTGGCGCGGATAAATTACTGGATAGCGCCAGTTTCCAGCTTGACCCCGGCGAACGGGTTTGCCTGATTGGCCGCAATGGCGCGGGCAAAACCACGTTGCTGCGCCTGTTGACCGGCGAGTTGCGCCCGGACAGCGGCGAGGTCTGGCGTCAACCCGGCCTGCGCATCGCCACTTTGGCGCAGGAACTGCCCGCCGACACCGACGTGACGGTATTTGAAATCGTCGCCAGCGGCCTGGAGGGCTTGGGCGATCTGCTGGCGGATTATCACGAAGCGGCCCGGCAATTGACCCAGGATGCCGCACCGGAAGCGTTACGGCGCGTCGAGCATTTGCAGCATGAACTGGAAGCCCGCGACGGCTGGCGCTGGCAACAGCGAGTCGAGACGGTCATCAGCCGGTTGCAGTTGCCGGCGGATACGCCCCTGGCGGAACTGTCTGGCGGCTGGCGGCGGCGGACATTATTGGGCCGGGCGCTGGTCAGCGATCCCGACGTGCTGTTGCTCGACGAGCCGACCAATCATCTTGATCTGGAAACCATCCAGTGGCTGGAAGAGGAATTGCTGGAATTCCGGGGCGGCCTGCTGTTCATCACCCACGACCGCGCCCTGTTGCAACGGCTGGCCACCCGCTTGCTGGAACTGGATCGCGGAATGCTCACCTCTTGGCCGGGCGATTACGCAGCGTTCGTGGAGAAAAAGGCGGCGTTGCTGGAGGTGGAAGCCCGGCACAACGCCAAATTTGACAAAACCCTGGCTCAGGAAGAAGCCTGGATTCGCCAAGGCATCAAGGCGCGGCGCACCCGCAATGAAGGCCGGGTGCGGGCGTTGCTCGATCTGCGCGAACAGCGTCGTCAGCGCCGCGAGCCGACCGGCAAGGCCCGTCTGGAACTGGAACAGTCCGAGGCTTCCGGCAAACGGGTGATCGAGGCGAAAAACCTCCGTTACGCCTGGCAGGGCGAACCGTTGATCCGCGATTTTTCCCTGAGCGTGCTGCGCGGCGACCGGATCGGCCTGATTGGCCCGAACGGTTCCGGCAAAACCACCTTGCTGAATTTGCTGATCGGGCGATTGACGCCGAGCAGCGGTCAGGTGCGTTTGGGCACCAAACTGGACATCGCCTGGTTCGACCAGTTGCGCGAGCGGCTGGACCCGGAACAGACCGTACTCGATACGGTTGCCGGGGGGCGCGAGACGGTGACGATCAATGGCCGCAGCCGGCATGTCATCGGCTATCTCGGCGATTTCCTGTTCACCGCGCAACGGGCGCGTTCGCCAGTGAAATCCCTGTCCGGCGGCGAACGCAATCGTCTGTTACTAGCGCGACTGTTCACCCAGCCGGCGAATGTGCTGGTGATGGACGAGCCGACCAACGATCTGGATTTGGAAACCCTGGAGTTGCTTGAGGAACTGCTGTTGGATTACAGCGGCACGTTATTGCTGGTCAGCCATGACCGGGCGTTTCTGGACAATGTGGTGACCAGTTGCCTGGCATTTGAAGGCAACGGCCAGGTGCGCGAGTACGTTGG
>JBDHRB010000190.1:0-5332 GCA_039807355.1 Candidatus Competibacteraceae bacterium | reverse complement strand
GCTGGCCCGCCGATCCCGACAAATTCAGCGTGGGGATAGGTTTCTTTTAAAGCGGCGATCAACCCGGCGCCGAGCAGATCGCCCGACAATTCCCCGGCGACCAGCGCGATGTGCATCGCCCGGCCCGCCGTCAGCGCACGATGCCGTTGCGGGACGGCGCGGCGAGAAAATCCGCCAGAATCTGCAAGCGCGGGTATTCGACGGTCATCTCCCGCACCTTTTCGATGGCTTCTTCCAGGCGCAAATTGGCGCGGTAGATCACCTTGTAGGCGCGGCGGATCGCCTGAATTTCCTCATCGGCAAAGCCTCGGCGGCGCAAGCCTTCAGCGTTGATGCCATAGGGTTCGGCGCGATAGCCGGCCACCGTCACATACGGCGGCACGTCCCGATGCACCCCGCAGGCGAACCCGCAGAAACTGTGCGCGCCGAGCCGGGTAAATTGATAGACCAGGGCGAAGCCGCCCAGACCCACGTCGTCCTCGATATGGACATGCCCGGCCAGCGACGCGCCATTGGCGAAGATGGTGCGGCTGCCGACGATGCAATCATGGGCGATATGCACATAAGCCATGATCCAGTTATCGTCGCCCAAGCGGGTCAAACCGGCGTCCTGCACCGTGCCGCGATTGATCGTGACGAATTCGCGGATGGTGTTGCGGTCGCCGATCTCCAGACGGGTCGGCTCACCGCCGTATTTCTTGTCCTGGGGCATTTCGCCCAGCGAGGCGAACTGGAAAATCCGGTTGTCACAACCGATCCGGGTCGGCCCCTGGATGACCACATGCGGGCCGATCCAGGTTCCCGCGCCGATTTCCACCTCAGCGCCGATCACCGAAAATGGCCCGACCGTGACATCCTCGGCCAGCCGGGCCGCCGGGTCGATGACAGCACGCGGATCGATCACAGTTGAATATCCCGTTTGGCGCACATCAAATCCGCCGAGGCGACCAGTTGACCGTCCACTTTGGCTTCGCCGACAAACTTGCCGACGCCGCGCTTGATCCGCTCCAGGCGCACTTCCAGGATTAACTGATCGCCCGGCCCGACCGGACGCTTGAAACGGGCGTTATCCACTCCGACCAGATAGTACATGGAGCGATGATCGGGTTTTTCCCCCTCGCTCTTGAACGCCAGCAACCCGGTGGCCTGAGCCAGCGCCTCCAGAATCAGCACGCCGGGCATGATCGGCTTCTGCGGAAAGTGCCCCAGGAAAAAAGGCTCATTGAAACTCACATTCTTCAAACCGGTCAGCGACTGTCCCGGCTCAATCGCCAGCACCCGGTCCACCAGCAAAAACGGGTAACGGTGCGGCAAATATTCGAGAATTTCCTGAATGTCCATCGATTCGCTCATGGGCTTGCGGTTTTCCTTCAGTTCCGATCATTCGGGATCGACGCGCTGTTTTTCTTGATCATTCTTTCCAGAATCGCCAGGCGTCGGAACAGTTCATCCAGCCGGCGCAGACGGGCGCTGATCTTGTTCCACAGCCGGTTCGGCTCGACGGTCAGGCCCGAAGAATAAACCCCGGGTTCGCTGATCGAGTGCGCGACCAGCGACATGCCGGTGACCTGCACCCGGTCGGCGATCTCCAGATGACCGGCCACACCAACGCCGCCGCCCAACATGCAATGTCGGCCAATCCGGGCGCTGCCGGCGATGCCCACGCAACCGGCCAGGGCGCTGTGAGCGCCGATGCGGACGTTATGCGCCACCTGAATCTGGTTATCCAGCTTGACCCCGTCCTCGATGACCGTGTCTTCCAGTGCGCCCCGGTCAATCGTGGTGTTGGCGCCGATTTCCACATCATCGCCAATCCGCACCCCGCCGAGCTGCGGCACTTTCAACCAGCGGCCCTCGCGGTCCAGCGCCAGACCAAAGCCGTCGCTGCCGATCACTGCGCCGGGGTGCGCCAGCACCCGCCGCCCCAGTTGCGCATGGTGACAAATCGTCACCTGGGCAACCAGCCGGCTGCCAGCGCCAATCAGCGCCTGCTCGCCGATCACGCAATTCGGCCCGATCACTACGCCGGCTTCGATCACTGCGCCAGCTTCAACCGTGCACTGCGGACCGATCCAGGCGTCGGCGGCGATGTGCGCGGCGGGGCTGACCCAAGCTGTTGGATGAATGCCCGCCGACGATTGCGGCGTTGGATCAAACAGCGCGGCAGCCCGGGCGTAAGCGATATGCGGATGCTCGGCGACCAGCGCCGGAACCGGACAATCCGCCTCGTCCGCCGCTGACACAATCACCGCGGCGGCGCGAGCGCCGGGCAGATAGGCCCGATAACGCGGATGGATGAGAAAGCTGAGTTGTCCGGGCGCAGCACGATCCAGCGGCGCCACGCCGGTGATGATCGTCGCCGCGTCGCCGCCTTGCAGACGGGCGCCAGAGGCGACGGCAATCTCGCCGAGCGTGGTCATCGGTTTTATTTGGAGGTCAGGCGCCGCAGCACCTTGTCCGTCACATCCACCTGGGGACTGGCGTAGAGCGTCGCCTCGCCATTGATCACCAGATCAAAACCGTCTTCCTTGGCCACGCTATTGATGACTTCCAGCACCTGCTTCTGGAACTTGCCCAGCTCCTCGTTGCGGCGCAGATTGAAGTCTTCGCGGAGTTCGGCGTTGGTGCGGTTCAACTCGCGCATTTGATTGCGAATATCGTTCTCCAGATTGCGCCGCTGGCTTTCGCTCATCACCGCGCTGTCCTTGTTCAGCTTTTCCTCCAGCTTGCGCAGGGATTTCTGCGCCTCGACCAACCCCTTCTGCCGGGGGGCGAATTCCTGCTCCAGACGCTTGCTGGCCGCTTCGGCCTGCGGCGCACTGCTGAGAATCTTGGCGATACTGACCGAACCGATTTTCAGTTCGGCCGCCTGCGCCAGCGAGAGCGGCAACGCCAGCGCCGCTGCGATCCACAAACCTTGTTTGAGCTTCACTCGATCACCTCATTACGCAAAAATGGTCAAAAAACCATCCACTGAAAATCCCACTTCCTGCGTTCTCCGCCGACTAATTAAACGGCACGCCGAAAGAGAACTGGAAGACCTCGGTTTCATCGCCGGACTGATCATTGAGCGGCGCAGCGACGCTGAGGACAA
This sequence comes from Candidatus Competibacteraceae bacterium, assembly GCA_039807355.1. Lineage (GTDB taxonomy): Bacteria > Pseudomonadota > Gammaproteobacteria > Competibacterales > Competibacteraceae > UBA2383. The sequence goes on along the minus strand of JBDHRB010000190.1, from coordinate 2,238 downwards.
TCGGCCCCAGCGGGGACAACCATAACCCGGACAGGCCCACCGAGTAGCGCAGTTCATTGGCCTCAAAATCGCTGGGCGTGGCAAACACATTGCCCACATCGAAAAAGGCCGCCAAGCGCACATTTTCCGATTTGTCCATGAATGGCGCTGGCAAGATGAATTGCGTGCTGGCGACGGTTTTGAACGCACCGCCGCTGGGTTCATCGTTGCTATAGCGCGGCCCCAAGGTGTTGGCTTTGTAGCCGCGCACCGAACGCAGTCCGCCGGCGTAGAAATTCTCGAAAAATGGCAAGCCATCCGTGCCGCCATAGCCATCGCCGTAACCGACTTCGCCGCCCACTGTCCAGGTCAACCAGCGCGCCAGCGGATAATAGTTAACCGTGCGGTAGGTGAGCTTGTAGAGTTCGGCGGTGCTGCCCGGCAGGGCGAATTGTCCGACGATCTGGTTCAAGCTGCCCTGGGTCGGAAAAATCGTCCGGTTGCGACTGTCACGCGCCCAACTGGCGTCCAGGGTAATCTGATCGTAGGTGTCGCCGTTCTGCTCCAGATAATCGGTAATCTCAAAGGGCGTTGACGTCGTGGTGTCAATCCAGATGTGCTGATAACCGGGACTTAGCCGCAACGTGTCAAACTCGTTGAGCGGAAAGCCGACGTTAACCTGAAACCCTCCGGCATTGCGGATAAAGTTGGCGGAGTTCAGCTCGGAACTGTCGATGCTTTGATAAAACAGCCGAAAGCCCAGGCTCACGCCGTCTACTGTGTAGTAGGGATTGTTATAGTAGATACTGTAATTGTCGCTGGCGGTGCTGTTATTCAGCACCACGCTCATTTGATTGCCGGTGCCAAGAAAGTTGTTTTGGGTGACGCTGGCGTTCAATAACACGCCGGAATCCTGGCCGTAGCCGATACCAAACATCAAGCTGCCGGACGGGCGCTCAACCACCGTGTAGTTGACATCCACCTGATCGTTGCTGCCCGGCACGGCGGGCGTCTCGACATTGACGCTCTCCAGATAATCCAGACGCTGCAAGCGGGTTTTCGAGCGCTCCAAATCCTTGGTGGAATACCAGGCCCCCTCGGCCTGGCGCAGCTCGCGGCGCAGCACCTCATCCTGGGTTTTCATATTGCCCTGAAAATTAACCCGCCGCACATAGACCCGCCGCCCCGGATCGACCACCAGGGTCAAATCCACCTGATGAGTCTCGTCATTGATCCGGGGTACGGTGTTGATGTTGGCGAAGGCGTAACCTTCCTGGCCGAGCCGTTCGCCGATTTTCTTGGTGGCGTCGGTGATTTTGGCGCGAGAGAATGGATCGCCTGGCTTGATCTCGATCAGTTGTCGCAGCTCGGCTTCGGGGACGATGCCGAATTCTCCGTTCAACTGGATATTTTCGATGGTATAGGGCTGGCCTTCGGTGATATTGATGGTGATGTAGACCGACTGCTTGTCCGGGCTGATCGACACCGGGGTAGATTCGACATTGAAGCGCAGATAGCCGCGATCCAGGTAAAACGAGCGCAGCGTTTCAATATCCGCGGCCAGTTTCTGCTTGGCGTACTGGTCATCCTTGGTGAAAAACGACAGCCAGCCGGAGGTGGAGGACTGCAACAGCTCCAGCAACTCCTTCTCGGTAAAGGCCTTGTTGCCGACGATGTTGATCTGGTGAATGCTGGCGGCTGCGCCTTCGGAAATGTCGATGGTGATCGCCACCCGGTTGCGCTCCAGCGGCCGCACCTGGCTCTTGATCTGCACCGCGTAACGGCCCCGGCTGTAGTATTGCTGCAACAACTCCTGCTCGACCTTATCCAGCAAGGAGCGGTCAAATACCCGGCCTTCCGCCAAGCCGATCTGGGTCAGCGCCTTTTTCAGATCGTCGCTGCTGATCTCCTGGTTGCCTTCGATGCGGACTTCGCCAATCGCCGGACGCTCGGTGACCGTCACCACCAGCACATTGCCATTCCGCTCCAGATTCACGTCGGTGAAAAAGCCGGTCTTGAACAAGGCGCGGATGATCTCTGGATAATCCTTTTCCGAGATGGTCGCGCCGGCCTGCACCGGCAGATAGTTGAACACGGTGCCCGCCGAAAGCCGTTGCAGGCCATCGACCTGAATATCCTGCACCACGAATTCCGCAGCCTGCGCGCTGGATAACGCGCCCCATAAACCCAGCGACAGCATTAATTGGCGATACGATTTCATAAGCACGCAAGCACCCGGTGATTCCTAGCCCAGCAGAC
>JBDHRB010000189.1:0-5357 GCA_039807355.1 Candidatus Competibacteraceae bacterium | reverse complement strand
GCAGTCATCGCCGTCGTCGGCAACGGCTCAAGGTCGCACGGATTCACGCTCGAATCGCCGCCAGCCGGATGGACTTCCTGCACAAGACCACCACGGCGCTGGTTCGTCGGGCCGATGGAATGGCCCTTGAAGATTTGCACGTCAAAGGTATGGTCAAGAATCACCATTTGGCGGGTGCGATCAGTGATGTCGGCATGGGCGAATTTCGCCGACAAATCGAATACAAAGCGGCGTGGTATGGGCGCACGGTGGAGGTCATTGACCGCTTTGCGCCCACCAGTAAGACCTGTTCGGAATGCGGCGTTGTTCAAGACAAAATGCCGTTGCGGATTCGAGAATGGACGTGTCCTGAATGCGGAACCCGGCATGACCGGGACCTCAATGCCGCGATCAATATTTTGAAGTTCAGTACCCTGGGGAACAGGGGAACGCAAGCGCGTGGAGCGGGCCAGAACTTGTTGGGTCATGCACCCAGCACCTGCAATGAAGCGCGAACCGATGCCGAAAAATTCACCGAAGCCGCCCGTTCCAGACGGTCGGCGTAGGTGAAAGGCGCGGATTCCAAAGCAGTTGCGCAGCGCATGACGCCGATGCTCACGGCAACAACCCCAGTTTTTTGGATTTAGCCAGCGTCGCCCGCCCCAGAATCAACAACATCGCCAGCAGCGCCGCCGCCTGGCTCCACAGCAGAAGCGGTGAAACGCCCTTGAGGAAGATCGCCCGCGACAACGCCACATAGTAGCGAGCCGGCACGATCAAGGTCAGATACTGTAGGACCGTCGGCATGTTTTCGATGGCGAAGATAAATCCGGAAAGGAGAAACGCCGGCAGGAAGGTGCTGACCATGGCCATTTGACTGGCGAGAAGCTGATTGCCGGCGTTAATCGAAATCAGCGCGCCCTGCACCATGACCACGCTCAGGAACAGCATCGACACGCCGAGCAACACCGGCAGGGAACCGCGCAACGGCACGGCGAACACCCAGACCGCTACGCCCACGGCAATTGCCATATCCAGCAAACCCACGCCCAGATACGGTAACAATTTGCCCAGCAAAAACTCCCGGCGATTCAGCGGCGTGGTGCGCAGCATCACCAGATTGCCCTGTTCGATCTCGCGGGCGATAGTCAACGAGGTCATCATCGCTCCGACCACCGCCATGACCATGGCGATCACTCCGGGAATGATCGCCAGCCGGCTTTCCCGGGTCTCGTTGAACCAGACCCGATCCTCGATGCGCAGCGGCGGCTCCCCGCCTCGCCGCAACAAATAGTCATTGACCAGCGCCAGCGTATAGTTGCGCAACAACCGGGCGGTGTTGGCGTCCACGCCGTCGAGCAACAGTTGCACTTGGGCGTCGCCGCGTTCCAGGCGGCGGGCGTAGTCCGCCGGAAACACCAGCGCCGCCCACACTTGACCTTTTTGCAAAGCCGCCGCCGCGTCCCGGCGGTCGTTGGAACGCAGCGCGATGCGGAAGGCGCGACTGGCGGCGAAATGGGCGATCAGTTCTTCAGTCGCCGCATCGCGGGATTCCTGAATAATGGCGATGGGCGCTTGGTATAAATCCAGACGCAGCGCGTAGCCGAACAGGAACAACAGCATAACCGGCATGAGCAACATCAGCGCCAGGCTGCTCGGATCGCGCAGCAGATGCCAAACTTCCTTGCGGGCAATCGCCCGGACATGCTGAACATTCACCGCGCATTCTCCTCCAGCACCGCCACGAACACGTCTTCCAGTTCCGGCGCGGCAGGACGCAGCGCGGTCACGCTCAGGCCGCGTTCGGCGGCGAGCGCCTGAATTTTCCACTGCACGGCGGCTGGATCGACGCCGCTTCGCAGGCGCAAGCGCAACTGGCCGGCGTGCGGAATGATTTCCCGCACTTCCGGCCAGTCCTGCGTCAACTGGCCGAACAGCACCGCATCGGGACTGTCCAGCGCCAGCAGTGGCGTGGACAGCGGTCGGCGCAACAACGCTTCCGGCGTTCCCTCGGCGACGATGCGCCCGGCCTGCATCAAGGCCAGCCGGTCACAAAACAGCGCCTCATCCATATAGTGGGTCGTCACCAGAATGCCGATGCCGCCATCGGCCAGGCGGTAGATCAGCTCCCAGAAACGCTGCCGGGCCATTGGATCGACGCCCGACGTCGGCTCGTCGAGAAACAGCACATGCGGCTCATGCAACAGCGCCGCCGCCAGACCGAGGCGCTGTTGATAGCCCAGCGGCAAGGCGCCGGCCATGGTCTTGCCGCAGTCGCTGAGATTGAGCAGGCGCAACACCGCTTCCAGCCGCTGGCGCTGACGAACGCCGGCCAAACCGTACAGCCCGGCTTGCAGTTGCAGATTTTCCAGCACGGTCAGGTCGCCATACAGAGAAAAACGCTGGGCGACGTAGCCGATTTGCCCACGGGCGCGGCGGGCCTGGCGCACCATATCCACGCCCGCCACCTGAATGCGCCCGGCGCTCGGCGGCAACATCCCGCATAACATGCGAATCGCGGTGGTTTTGCCCGCGCCGTTCGCGCCCAGCAGGCCGAATACTTCGCCGGGATCAACCCGCACTTGAAGCTGATCGACGGCGAGGAAGTCGCCAAAACGGCGGGTCAACCCTTCGGCCCAAACCAGCGGATCGCTACCCTGCTGAACCGGCATGAACTTTAGTCTCGGCCAGCGCCAGCGCCCGCAATGCCGCATCCTGAAGGGTCGGCGACAATGGCGCTACAGATAATCCCGGATCGAGCGCCTGGACCCGGCGTTCAAACTCGGCCCACTCGCCGGTCAGCCAAACCCGCAGTTGTCGCCCGACCGGGAACGCCAGTTGCACCATCGGCCAGGTCAGCAACGCATCGCGCCAGCGCCGCGCCGTCGCTCCAGACACCCCGACCAGTTGCGCGTCGATGTTGCGGGTCAAGGCCAGCGGCGTGCCCTGCCGCTCCAGCCGTCCCGCTTCCAGCAACCCCACTCGGTCGCAACGCTCCGCCTCATCCATATTGGCGGTGGCGTAGAGCATGGCCACGCCTTCCGCCTGCACCCCGTTCAGCAAGCGCCAGAATGCCCGCCGCGAAACCGGGTCCACCCCGGTGGTCGGCTCATCGAGAAACAGGGCGCGAGGCTGACTGACCAGCGCACAGGCCAGCGCCAGCTTTTGCATCATCCCCCCGGACAGGTGGGCGGCGCGGCGCGTCTGGAATTCCGACAAGTCGGTGCGCTCCAGCAACTCGACGATGCGTTGACCCGCCACGGCAGGCGTCAAGCCGTGCAGGTCGGCGAAAAAATCCAGATTTTCCCGCACCGATAAATCCCGATATAAGCCAAATCCTTGCGGCATATAAGCGATTTCACTGCGCAGGGTTGGATCAGCGGCATCCCGGCCCAGCACGGTGATGCGTCCGGCCTGCGGCGGCAGTTGTCCGACCGCCAGTTGCAGCAAGGTGGTCTTGCCTGCGCCATCCGCGCCGACTAGACCGTAAATCTCTCCAGGTTGCACGGTCAATGTCACCTGGGTCAGTACCGGCGCGGCCCGATAGGCGAATCCCAGATCGTCAATCACAATGGCGGTCATGGCCCGGTCGCCGTCAAGATCACATCCGCCGGCATCCCCAGTTTCAGTGCCGCCTGGGGATCGTCCACCTCGACCTTGACCCGATAAACCAGATCGACGCGCAAGGCCCGGGTTTCCACGGTTTTCGGGGTAAATTCGGCCTCCGGCGCAATGAACGCCAGCCGACCGGGCAAGGTCTGGCCGGGCAGTCCATCGACGCGCACCTGCGCCGCTTGTCCCAAACGCACCCGGGGCAAATCCGTCTCATTCAGATAGGCGCGCACCCAGGGCCGACCCAATTCGGCCACCCGCAATACCGCTTTTCCCGCCGTCACCACTTCGCCGACTTCCGCCAGCCGCACCGAGACCACCCCGGCGACCGGACTCGACAATTGCGCATATTCCAACTGGCGTTGCGCGATCTCGACCGCGCTCTGGCGGGCGCGCAGTTCCGCAGCCGCTTTATCCAGTTCTTCCCGACGCGGCCCTTCGCGCAACAGCGCCAGATTCTGTTGGGCCTGCTCGATCCCGGCTTGCGCCGCCGCCTGCTGCAAACGCGCCTCATCCAGTCGCTCCTGAGAGGCCAGTCGTTTCGGAACCAGTTCGGCGACTCGCTGATATTCGAGATGGGCAAAATCGAGATCGGCTTGCGCCTTAACCAGTTGCGCCTCCGCAGTGCGCAGCTCCTGAATCCGCGTCCCGGCCTGCAACGCCGCCAGCGCCGCTTGCGCCGCATCGCGCTGGGCGGTGGCGTTGCGCAATGCCAACTGATAGTCGCTCTCATCTAGCGCTGCCGCTGGCTGTCCAACCTGCACCGCGTCGCCCTCATCGACTGCCAGCCGGACGATGCGCCCGCCGATCTGGAACGCCAGGTCCACTTCCCGCGCCTCCACCGTGCCGGACAGTTCGATGCGGTCAGGAGCCTCCACCGGCTGCCACGGCCAGCGAAAAGCGCATAACAACGGCAGCGCCACCCAGATCAGCAGTCGCAAAAATCGGTGTTTCAAAGTCCCTGTCCTTTGCGTTAATGGCGTGTCGGTCAATTCTGGCGCATCCGCCACAGCGGCTGCTCCCGGTCGTTGATCAAGCCCTGCTCAATCAGCCAGTTCCGGGCGTCCTGTGCGTCCCGCTCGAACCAGGCGCGGGCGGAACCCAGGCGGAAACTATACCCCCAGGCGTCCATGTCCGCCCACATCCGTTCCCGCCCGACGCCAGGCAAGGCGTCCGCCAAGAGAATTTGCAAATAGCAAACGCCATTTTCCTCAATACACGCGCCGCCGGCGTCGGTATGCAGCCGGGCGCGGCGTTCAGCGTCCATGCAGATGGCATGACAGGCTTCATGCAACGCGGAATGCACCGGCGTATCGTCCCGGACAAACAAACGATCACCGATTAGCCCGGCCTCGCAATCGCCCCAGTAACTGCCGGGAATCGTGCATTCGGCAGGCGTCCATTCGACGCGCAATCCATAGCGCCGCAACAACGCCGTCAATCCTTCGCGGCCCAGTTCCGCGCAGGTCAAGACTGCGCTTTCATCAACGGTTTTTGTCCCATGATTGGTCATAGATATAACTAAATCGAATAAAAAATACCGATGCAAATGCAGGATTTTCCGGTTAAACTGGCGACCTTTTCCTGACTGTCGCCGCTTCGGCGCACGAATTTTCTGTTTGCCACAACCGTTGTTCAAGGATACGCCAGCCTATGAGCCGCACCTATTTGTTCACTTCCGAATCCGTCTCCGAAGGGCACCCGGATAAAATCGCCGATCAGATTTCCGACGCCGTACTCGACGCCATTCTCGCCGAAGACCCCAG
>JBDHRB010000188.1:0-5365 GCA_039807355.1 Candidatus Competibacteraceae bacterium | reverse complement strand
CTCAACCGCATACCCCCACAGGTCTGACATCCTCTCCACAGACTTCACATCCCGCCAGCCCGGCGGTAGGTCTTGAACAGGAGACAGTGGTGATGTTACCGGAAAGAGCGGCGCTGAACCAGTCCCCACGAGGGGACTGCCGCGCCGTCCGCTATCCCTCCCCGGCGTAAACGCCGGGGTCTCTCGCGGAAAAGCCTGATGAAAGTAGCCATCTCCCTCCCTGATACCTTGTTCTCGGCTGCCGAACAGATGGCCGAGCAACTCCATGTTTCCCGCAGTCAGCTCTATGCGCAGGCCTTGGCGGAGTACATGGATAAGCGCCATGAGGCCGCTATCACTCAGCGCCTGAACGCCGTCTACGGGGCGGGTCAGGAGGGCTTGGACCCCGCCCTTAACAAGGCGCAGTTGGGGGTGCTGGGCGATGAAGCGTGGTGAGGTCTGGTGGGCGTCCCTTCTTAATCCGGTAGGGTCCGGTCCTGGCTACAGGCGTCCGGTCTTGGTCATCCAGTCCAAGCCCTTCAATGAAAGCCACATTGCAACCGTCGTGGTGGCTGTCATCACCACGAACCTTGCGCTTGGCGAGGCCCCAGGCAACGTGCGCTTGTCCAAATCGGAATCGGGCTTGCCTAAGCCATCTGTTGTGAACGTCTCCCAGATAATCACCATCGACAAGAGTCTTCTCACCGAGAAGGTGAAGTCACTTCCGGGTGCTGTCGTACAGCGCGTTGATGAAGGTCTGCGTCTGGTTCTCGCGTTGTAAGCGTGCTGCCGCCCAACCATTTGCTGCAAGCGCGACGGCCCTGACGGGCCGAATCAAATATAAACGCCAAGATAGACGCTTTATAGTTCATTAATCGGTCTAACAAGCATCGTCCTTTGGTTTTCTTGGGTCTTCCGCGTACTTTAGGGTCTTTGCAAGCCATAGGTTCTTCGCGGTTAGCCTCATTCATCATCACAAGAAAACTTACAGCACCAAAGGATTCACAACACGCCCTTGGGATACGACCCCAATACCCGGAATAAACTGGCCTGTTCGCGCAACTCCGCCAGCGCCTTGGCCACTGACTCGTCCTGGGCGTGACCGTCAAGGTCGATGAAAAACACATAATCCCACATGCCGCGCCGCGAGGGCCGCGATTCAATCCGGCTCATGCTGACATTGTTCCGGGCCAGCGGCTCCAGCAAATTAAATAAGGCACCGGGCCGATTCAGCGAAGCCACCAGCAAGGCGGTTTTATCATCGCCGGAAGGCATAATCGGCTGCGAACCGATGATTAAAAAGCGCGTGGTATTATTCGGCTCGTCTTCAATATTACGCACCAAGGTCGGCAGTTGATAAATGTCCGCCGCGCATTGTCCGGCAATCGCCGCCGCATCCAGTTCATCACGCACCCGCAACGCCGCCTCGCCATTACTGTTCACTTCAATTTGCTCAACACGCGGCATATTCGCGTCCAGCCACTCCCGACATTGCGCCAGCGATTGCCGATGCGAATAAATCCGCCGAATTGCCGTGAGTTCCGTCGCGCAGGTAATCAGATGATGATTGATGCGCATTTGCACTTCGCCGCAAATCCGCAGCGGCGATTGCAGAAACATATCCAGAGTGTGATTGACCACGCCTTCGGTGGAGTTTTCCACCGGCACTACTCCGTAATCGGCGGAGCCGGCTTCAACCTCGCGGAACACTTCATCAATCGCCCGCAACGGAATGCTGTGAATCGACTGGCCGAAATGCTTGAGCGCCGCTGCTTGAGTAAATGTGCCTTCCGGGCCGAGAAAGGCGATTTTTAGTGGTTCTTCCAGCGCCAGACAGGCCGACATGATTTCGCGGAACAACCGGGCCATTTCTTCACTGCTCAACGGCCCCTGATTGGTCTCAATCACCCGGCGCAATACCTGCGCCTCGCGCTCCGGGCGGTAGAAATTACCGGTCGCTCCGCTGGCCTGCTTGATCGCGCCGACCTGCTGCGCACAGCGCGCCCGCTCGGAAATCAGCGCCAGAATTTGCCGGTCTACTCCGTCAATTTGTTCCCGCAAAGCGAGCAAGCGATCCGCTTCGTTCATAGTGCGTCTCCATTTTCCCCATTGTCCAGCGCCGGGTCTTCGTCTTCCGCTGACACGTCACCGTTCGTCTCTCCCTCGCCGATGCTTTCGATCTTTTCCACGCTGACCAGCTTTTCCTCGCTGTGCAGGCTGATCAGTTTCACCCCTTGGGTGTTGCGCCCGACCAGGGAAACGCCCTCGACCGGGGTGCGTACCAGAGTGCCGCCATCGGTAATCAACATGATTTCTTGATCGTTCTCCACCTGCACCGCGCCGATCACCCGGCCATTGCGTTCCGAGGTCTGAATGGCGATGACGCCCTGGCCGCCGCGCCCCTTGCGCGGGTAATCATCCACCGGCGTGCGCTTGCCGTAGCCATTTTCGGTCACGGTCAGCACGCTGCCCTCTCCGACCACGATCAGCGCAATGACTTTCTGCCCTGCCTCCAGGCGCACCCCGCGCACCCCGCAGGCGGAACGCCCCATATTCCGCACTTCGGTCTCGGTAAAGCGCAGCGCCTTGCCGGCATCGGTGAACAGCATCACGTCGCTCCGGCCATGGGTGAGCGCGACGTTGACCAGTTGATCGCCGTCGCGCAGGTCGATGGCGATGATGCCGCTGGGACGAGGCCGGGAATATTCCGACAGCGGGGTTTTCTTGACCGTACCGCTGGCGGTGGCGAAAAACACATAGTGACTGTCATCGAACTCGCGCACCGGCAACACCGCGTTGATCCGCTCGCCGTCTTCCAGCGGCAACAGGTTGACGATGGGCCGCCCGCGTGCGGTGCGCCCGGCCTGCGGCAGTTCATAGACTTTTTTCCAGTACACCCGGCCCCGGTTGGAAAAGCACAACACCGTGTCATGGGTGCTGGCGATGAACAGCTTATCCACAAAATCCTCTTCCTTGACCGTGGTCGCCGCCCGCCCGCGCCCGCCGCGCTTCTGCGCCCGATATAAGGACAGTGGTTGCGACTTGACATAACCGGCATGGGAAAGCGTGACGACCACCGTTTCCTCGGTAATCAAATCCTCCAGATTGAAGTTCTGTTCATCCGGGAGAATCGCGGTGCGGCGCGGATCGGCGTATTGAGTGCGCAACTCGACCAACTCGGCGCGAATCACCGCCCTCAACCGTTCCGGCACGGTGAGAATTTCCAGATTGTCGCGGATGCGGTTGAGCAATTCCTGGTATTCGTCCAGCAACTTGCGCTGTTCCAAACCGGTGAGTCGGTGCAGGCGCAAATCCAGAATCGCCTGAGCCTGGAACGGCGACAGTCGGTAGCCGTCCTCGCCCAAGCCATATTCCGCTGGCAGATCATCGGGCCGCGACACCGCAGCACCGGTTTGCGCCAGCAACTCGGCGATCAGTCCCGGTTTCCAGCTCCGCTCCAGCAAGGCGGCGCGGGCGGTTGCCGGATCGGCGGCGGCGCGAATCAGCGCAATCAGGGGATCGAGATTGGCCAGCGCCACGATCAAGCCTTCAACAAGGTGGGCGCGTTCACGGGCTTTGCGCAGATCGAACACGGCGCGCCGCGTCACCACCTCGCGGCGGTGCGCCAGAAACGCCTCCAGCACTTGTTTCAGATTGAGCAGGCGCGGCTGACCCTCAACCAGCGCCACCATATTTACGCTGAACGCGCATTGCAGCGCCGTGTGTAAAAACAGATTATTCAATACGACTTCCGCAGATTCGCCGCGCCGTAATTCAATGTAAATGCGCATCCCGTCCTTGTCGGATTCGTCGCGCAGTTCAGAAATGCCCTCGATCTTCTTTTCCTTGACCAGTTCGGCGATTTTTTCGATCAACCGGGCTTTATTCACCTGATAAGGCAATTCATTAACGATAATCGCCTGCCGATTGCGCACCTCATCCAGTTCGATTTCGGTTTTTGCACGCATTTGAATGCGCCCGCGCCCAGTCAAATAGGCGTCGCGGATGCCGCTGACCCCGTTAATCAGCCCGGCGGTGGGAAAATCCGGACCCGGCAAATGGCGCATGAGCTGGGGAATCGTCAGCGCCGGATCGTCGATTAGCGCCACGCAGGCGTCCGCCACTTCGCCGAGATTATGCGGCGGAATATTGGTCGCCATGCCGACGGCAATCCCGGAAGAGCCGTTAATCAGCAGGTTCGGCAGGCGCGTCGGGAAAACCGTCGGTTCACGCTCGGATTCATCATAGTTCGGAATAAAATCGACGGTCTCCTTGTCAAGATCGGCCAATAATTCATGGGCGATCCGCGACATGCGCACTTCGGTATAACGCATCGCCGCCGGCGAATCACCGTCAATGCTGCCAAAATTGCCCTGCCCGTCAACCAGCATATAGCGCAGGGAAAACGGCTGGGCCATGCGCACAATCGTGTCATACACGGCGACATCGCCATGCGGATGATATTTACCGATGCAGTCGCCGACCACCCGCGCCGATTTTTTATAGGGCTTGTTCCAGTCATTACCCAATTCGCTCATGGAAAACAGCGCCCGCCGATGCACCGGTTTCAGGCCGTCGCGTGCATCCGGCAAGGCCCGACCGACGATCACGCTCATCGCGTAATCCAGGTAGGATTGGCGCATTTCGTCTTCGAGATTGACCGGCAAGATTTCTTTGGCGATTTCAGTCATTTGCATCCTCTCTGCGCTCTCCGGTCCGCGTTGTCAGGCGGCTGGGAATCAAGGAAATTGTAGCACGCCCCGCCCCGGAAAGGCGGCAGCCTGCGCCGACCCATCGGGACGGGGTCCTGATTCGGCGCCTTTGATTGATTGTAAAATCGCCCCGGTCCGATCATTTTCAAACCAGAAGGGAAAAACACCGGTTTTGCCATCACCGCGCCGCCGAATTTTTAGCGTCTTCCCTTGCGGACATTTTTGCCGCAACGTATGATGTAATAGTCTATTTTTTAGACATTTTTTCTTTGATTGCGCCAACCTGTTTGGGCATTTTTCTACTCTGGATTGATTAAGGATTTGACATGACGACCAAGACTTCCGAGGCGGCGACGCCATCGCACCGCGACCCCGTTCTCGTCGATCTCGGATTGCAAGGCGGCGGCGCACACGGCGCATTCACCTGGGGCGTGCTGGATCGCCTGCTGGAAGTTCCCTGGCTGCGCTTCGACGGAATTTCCGGCACTTCCGCCGGGGCGATGAACGCGGTGGTCATGGCCGACGGTTACGCCGCTAGCGGTCCCGAAGGGGCGCGGGTTGCGTTGGAAAGGTTCTGGAAACGGGTTTCCGACGCCGCACAGTTCAGTCCGCTGCGCCGAGGCCCTCTGGAAATTCTCACCGGCCTGTGGACCCTCGACTACTCGCCGGTTTAT
>JBDHRB010000187.1:0-5370 GCA_039807355.1 Candidatus Competibacteraceae bacterium | reverse complement strand
ATATTTCCATCAAAAGCACGTCAGATATGCAGCATAGCGATTTTATACGACTTAATTTACTAAACGATTAATAGCTTTTGAATAGTGGTAACAATCAGTTTGGTATCGTCCGAAAATTGTTGAACCAACTGTTTGGTGTTGTCTGTGCCGTCAATACAGCCTTTGCTAAAACTGTTGAACTCTTTGTTGGTTTGATAATCCAAATCTTTTCTATCCACCACAAAAACCACTTTCTTTACTTGTGGCAGATTGGTTAAAATCTGACTTGCTTTAAAACTTGTCAGCGTTTTTCCCGAACCTGTGGTGTGCCAGATATAGCCGTTTTTGTTGGTGTTTTTCACTCGGTCAATCAATGCTTCAACGGCATAAAACTGATAAGGACGAAGCACCATTAAAATTTTGTGGGTTTCGTTCAGCACAATGTATTTGCATATCATTTTGCTGATGTGGCACGGCTCTAAAAATTCTGCCGTAAAACCGTTTACAATGTTGGTTAGGCGTTTGTTGTCTTTGTCTGTCCAGTAAAAAGTTTGCTTAAAACTTTGGTAGCGGTTGTTGGCGTAATACTTTGTGTTTACTCCGTTGCTCACAATAAAAATCTGAACGTATTGATACAAGGCAGAATTTGCCCCGAACGAATGTCGCTGATAACGGTTGATTTGGTTAAATGCCTCTTTCAGTTCAAGCCCTCTGCGTTTCAGTTCTATTTGCACCAAAGGCAAACCGTTGATGAGCAAGGTAACATCGTAGCGGTTTTTGTATTTGCCTTCCATTGTTACTTGGTGCGTAACCTGAAACTGGTTTTGACACCAATGCTCAACGTTGATAAATTCAAAATATAAATTCTCTCCGTTATCTCTTACAATGTGCTGTTTTTGGCGTAGCGTTTTGGCTTTTTCAAATACCGAACCTTTGCTCAAAATGTTCAGCACCCGTTCAAATTCTTTGTCGGTAAATTTTAGGTTGTTGTGTTTCTCTAATTGCGTTTTCAGGTTTGCAATCAGTTCTTTTTCGTCTTTGATATACACCAACCCGTAGCCCAACTTTTGAAGCTGTGCCACCAACTGTTCTTCTAATATTTGTTCGGGTTGTTTAGCCATTATTTACTGCGTTTGGTAACATCAACAGAAAAGGCATTGCTTCTGCATAATTCAGTTGCTCGTAGAACATTCCAAGTCTGTTCAGGTTTTTGTAATAGTTGTTCACGTTTTTGTAGTAGTTCAATTCACTTTGCAGATACCACGCTTTTTCGCCTAATTTTTGAGCCAAAAACCATTTTTCCAATAATCTTCCCGCCCTTCCGTTTCCGTCTTCAAAAGGGTGAATGTTTACAAAAACGATATGAATAAACGATGCAAAAAAGAACGTTTCTTCTATACTCAATTTTTCCTTTTTCAGTTGTTCAATATCTTTCCAAAGTTTGGCAAACAACGGTTTTACTTCACTCCATAAAGCGGCTTCGTATTGAATGCGGAATGTTTTATGTTCCATAACCACCATATTGCCTGTTCTGAAAACGCCTCTTTTATTGGGTTCTAAAAGGTGTGCCGCCAACAGTTTGTGGGCTTCTAAAAAGTTTTTTTCGGAGAGTGGATTCTTTTGGGCAAACAAATACGCATTATACAAGTCGTTTGGTTTTTCTACCAAGTCTTGCATATATTCTATATTCAGCATTTTGTGTTTAAGATAGCTGTCAATTTCCATTTGTTCGCCTTCAATTTTGCTCGATGCCATTGCCGAAACCGAAGTGTAAAAACTAAACGTGTCGGTTGAAATATCCGCATCTTGCAAAGCATCAAAAGCCGCTTGCAAACCTTTAGGCACTTGCTCCAAATAGGCAGCAAGCAAATCAGTTGGAATTATTTGTAATTTATTTTTCATTGCACAAACATATTTTGTGATATCGTTTTTTTGAATTGAAGTGTTTGCTCCAATTGTATTTCAGTTTGATTTATTTTTTTGTTTAACTCTGAAAAGAAACTTGAAATTCTTTTTTGTTCTTCGGGTGATGGAGTAGGAATTTCTATTTTAGAATATTTGGAAATCCAATGCCTTTCATGTCCGCCAATTTCATATTCAATGTTTCTCATTGCTTCATAAACAAATTCAATATTCACATCTGCCTTTGGCTTTAGAATTTTCATTGCAGATGATTTAGCTTTAAAAGGAAAGTCAACAAACTTGAATGCGGTTGTAAAATCATCAAAGATTATTACTGGCAGTTCATTATTGTAAATTCCTTCCGCTTCATTAGTGTAACCTAAAATGAAAGTTTTACCTGCTGTAAGAACTGGTGTTGGATAGTTGTCGTCATACTCCGTGCTTTCTACTAAATATTTAGTTGGCTGTTCATAATCTAATAAATCAGAAAGTGGAGTTGAATTCCATTTAGGAAATTCTTTTCCATTTTCATCCTTAAACCTTATTTCCTGTGAGAATATTTTTTGCATTATGCCTTTTTTGTATTGCTCCAAAAGGTTTTTCTTTTTTGTTAGTTGAGCGATTTTGTTATCAATCTCTGTAAGGAAAGAAGCAATTTTTACCTGCTCATTATATTTTGGAACTCTGAATTTTAAGTTCTCAAATTCCTTTTGCCCAAGCGTTTTGTTTCTCCCTGCACCGCCAGGCGAAGCAAGCTCTAAAAGTGCTTTTCCCTTTTTTGTAAGAAAGAAGTGTAACAGATAATCAAGGTCGGCAACATTTTTAATGGGCAAATACATTGGGAAACGATGCGAACCAATCATTCCAATTTCTTTATCAGTTGTTTTTGCTACTGCTTGTTCCCACGCAAAAACGATATTAACTACAAGAGCATTTGGCTTCACCCAAAAAACTCTTTTGTTGCCTAATGTTTTTCCGTCAACTAACTCTTTGTGGAATATCCCTTTGCCGTGTGAACGAATTCCTATTTGCTGATAAAACTTTTCAGGCTCAACAG
The DNA here is from genome assembly GCA_039807355.1 of Candidatus Competibacteraceae bacterium. Classification (GTDB taxonomy): domain Bacteria; phylum Pseudomonadota; class Gammaproteobacteria; order Competibacterales; family Competibacteraceae; genus UBA2383. The sequence continues at coordinate 2,432 of JBDHRB010000187.1, read as the reverse complement.
CTACGGGGTCAGAAACACGATTGGTAAGTTTTCCAAACTGTTGTTGTTCCCATTCTCCGTTAAACTCAGGGAAACGCAATTGTGGTATGTTATTTTTCATTCTCAAAATGGCGTTTCAATTTTTAATTCTTTACAAAATGAGGCAATCGTTTTGTCGGTTGCTTCTATTTCCTTATTCAATGCTTTTAGCTTTTGGGAAATAGTAGGTATGTCGATAGTTTCTTCCGCTTCATAAGTGTCAATATACTTTGTGATATTTATGTTGTAATCATTCTCTGTAATTTCTTTCAGCAAAACTTTTCTACTGTATTTTTCTTCTTCGGTTCGTTTGCGATATGTGTTAATGATTTTATCAATATCACTGCTGCGAAGCATATTTTGATTTTTCGCTTTCTCAAAATATTGGCTTGCATCCAAAAACAAAACATCTTCCGGATTCTCTCTACATTTTTTTAAAACCAAAATACAAGTTGGAATTCCTGTGCCGTAAAAAATATTAGCAGGTAAACCGATTACAGCGTCCAAATAATTTTTGTCTTCAATCAAATACCTGCGTATGTGTTGCTCTGCACCGCTACGAAACAAAGCACCGTGCGGCAACACAATTGCCATTGTTCCGTTTTCTGCCAAGTGGTAAATCATATGTTGCACAAAAGCAAAATCGGCTTTACTGCTTGGGGCTAATTTTCCGTATTGGCTAAAACGGTCATCGTTCATAAAAAGTGGGTTAGCACTCCACTTTGCCGAAAATGGCGGATTGGCTACAATGGCTTCAAAAGTTTGGTCAATGTGTTGCGGGCGTTCCAACGTATCTTCCTGCTTAATGTCAAATTTGCGGTAATGCACACCGTGCAAAATCATATTCATTCGGGCAAGGTTGTAGGTGGTGCGGTTGAGTTCCTGTCCGTAAAAACTGCTTACGTCTTTCACTTCTTTTGCCACACGCAACAACAATGAACCCGAACCGCAAGTAGGGTCGTAAACCGATTTTAGTTTTTGCTTGCCTGTGGTAACGATTTTTGCCAACACCATACTTACTTCCTGCGGTGTGTAAAATTCTCCTGCTTTTTTTCCTGCACCGCTTGCAAACTGTGCAATCAGGTATTCGTAAGCATCGCCCAACACATCAAGTTCGGTGTTCTCTAATTTAAAATCAATTTTGTCTAAATGCGAAAGCACTTTGGCAATAATTACGTTTCGTGCTTCGGGGGTTTTGCCAAGTTTGGTGCTGTTCAAATCCATATCCTCAAACAGATGGTCAAAATCTTCTTCCGATTCCGTTCCCATTGTGCTTTGCTGAATGTTGGTCAGGATTTTTTGCAGGTCTTCCAAAATGAAATTGCTTTCATCTTCTTCCTTGTCGCTATTTCCACGTTTGGCAACTTCGCTAAATAGTTCCGAAGGTTTCAGGAAATAACCCAATTTTTCCAACGCTTCTTCTCTTATGGCTTCAATGTATTCTTTGCCTTGTTTGGAATTTTCTTTGATGTCTTTGTATTTTATTTTGTCGGCTTTCAGTATGCTGTTGGCATACATATCCATTCGTTCGCTCAAATATTTGTAGAAAATAAAGCCCAAGATGTAGTCACGAAACTCGTCCGCATTCATTTTGCCACGCAGGGTGTTGGCAATGTTCCAAAGTTGTTGCTCCAATATTTTCTTTTGGTCTTCGCTCATATCGTTTATTTCTTTTCTTCGCTTATTAAATCTTTTACTTCCACTTCAAGGATTTTTGCAATCTCAAACAGCACTTCTAATCTTGGTTGTTGTCTGTTCTGCACATAGCTGTTTACCATATTGTAGCTTTTGCCCAGCTTCTCGGCTAACCAAGTTTGCTTAATACCTTTTTCTTCCAATACTTCCTTTATTCGGTTCATAACACATTAAAGTAGTTCGTTGCAAAGATAGAGTTTTATATTGTTTTTTGAGATAAAAAGAACTCAAAATACTCACATTGTTTATGTTGGGTGGTGGGTGGGCTTGGGTGCGTTGGCAGAAAATGGCTCTTTTGATTTTGCGAAGCGTTGGCTTGTGTGTTGGGCAAAAGCAAATGTGCCATTTGTGCGGTGGCAACAGAAATTCAATTTTTTTCGTGTGTTGGGAAAATTAAAACGTCATTTCAACTCCAACTTTGTTGTCCGCTTGTCTTTATGGTTTGCAATTCTTGTCTGCAATTTGTCGTCAAGATGTCGCTTGGTTGGTAGCGGTGTCCTACGCTTGCCCATAACGAGTTGCAAATTGGCGATGGAGCCGACTTTTAGCACAAATGTTGAATAGAATTACTACTCTTCAACCTTGCACAAAAGCTAAATAGAAGCACTTTACCGGCTCTATTGCCAATTTGTTTGTTATGCGGTATCCGCCCTACCAAGTACATATTGTCCCATCTGTTCACTACACATAGCTTTGCCCGCAAAAAGATATGGACAAAC
>JBDHRB010000186.1:0-5412 GCA_039807355.1 Candidatus Competibacteraceae bacterium | reverse complement strand
CCAACGGCTGTTTCGACATCCTGCACGCCGGGCATGTGACCTATCTGGAGCAGGCCCGCCGCTTGGGCAACCGGCTGATCGTCGCGGTCAACGACGACGATTCAGTGCGCCGACTCAAGGGAGCAGACCGCCCGATTCATGCGCTCTGGCAGCGGATGCGCGTGCTGGCCGGATTATCCTCGGTGGACTGGGTGACTTCGTTTACCGAAGACACCCCGGAACGGTTGATCTGCGCCATCAAGCCGGATTATCTGGTCAAAGGCGGCGACAACGATCCCGCGCACATTCCCGGCAATCACTGCGTCTGGGAGGCGGGCGGTCAAGTGGTGGTCATGGACTACATCGAAGGCTGTTCGACCTCCAGCACCATCACCCGCATCCTCAGCCGCCCAGGAGCGTCATGAATCCGACTTTTCACATCGACGTCGCCATTATCGGCGGCGGCATCGCCGGCCTGTGGCTGTTGGCGCAATTGCGCGAGCGCGGCTATGGCGCACTGCTTATCGAAAGCAACCAGCTCGGCTCCGGGCAAACCCTGTGTGCCCAGGGCATCATTCACGGCGGGACCAAATACCGCTTGCGCGGCGCCGCCGGCCCGACCGCCGAAGCAGTGGCTGGAATGCCGGCGTTGTGGCGACGCTGCCTGCGCGGCGAGGCGGAGGTTGATCTGCGCGGCGCGGCGCTGCTGGCTGACCATCAATATCTCTGGGCGACCCGCGCTCCCACGTCGCGCCTGGCCGCCTTTTTCGCCAGCAAGCTGATGCGCGGACCGGTGGAGAAAGTCGCCGACGATGGCATGGACGCCAGCGATTATCCGCCAGTGCTGCGCCATCCTGATTTTCACGGGACGGTGTACCGGCTGGATGAACCGATTTTTGATGTCGCCACGCTACTCAAGGTGCTGACCGAGCGTTATCAGAACGCCATCGTGCGCAATGGCGGCCCGGCGCTGCTCAAAGCCGACGGTAATATCACCCTGCACTATCCTGATCGACCGCAATGGGTGATTCGGCCCTCGGTCACCGTGTTTGCCGCCGGCGCGGGCAACGCCGGATTGCCCTGGGCCACCCTGCAACTGCGTCCGCTGCACATGGTCATGGTGCGCGGCGTCCATCTGCCCGGCCCGCTGTATGCGCACTGCATCGGCAGTGGCGATGTGCCGCGCCTGACCGTGACCAGTCATTACGACGCCAGCGGTCGGTTGGTCTGGTATCTCGGCGGCGGGCTGGCGGAAGACGGGGTGCGGCGCGACCGCCGCGAGCAAATCCGCGCCGCCCGCCGCGAGTTGCAGGCGCTGTTGCCCTGGGTGGACTGGAATTCGCTGGAATTTGCCGCCTTCACCATCCAGCGCGCCGAGGCTCATCAGCATGGCGGCGGACGACCGGCCACTATCGGCGCATTCCGCGATGGCCGGGTGATCGCCGCCTGGCCGACCAAGTTGGCGCTGGCGCCGCTATTGGCGGAACGCATCGAGGAAATGTTGCGCGCCTTGAACGTGTTGCCCCGTCCAGTGGATTTGAGTCGGCTGGCCGATTGGCCGCGCCCGGAAATCGGCGTCTATCCCTGGGATCGTGAGGACCTGGAATGGAGCTGAGACCTCTGGGATCGACCGGCCTGCGGGTCAGTCCACTGGGGCTGGGAACGGTCAAATTCGGGCGCAACCAGGGCGTCAAATATCCCCAACCGTTCGCCCTGCCTGCTGATCGAGAAGCGCTGGCGTTGCTCGATTTGGCCTGGGATTTGGGAATCAACCTGCTCGACACCGCCCCGGCCTATGGGGTCAGCGAGGAACGACTGGGCCGGTTGCTGCGCCAATGTCGGCGCGACTGGGTGATCGTCACCAAGGTCGGCGAGGAATTCCACGAAGGCGTTTCCAGGTTCGATTTCTCCGCCGCCGCCACTCGCGCCAGCGTTGAACGCAGTCTGCGCCGGCTCGGGGTGGAAACGCTGGATGTGGTGCTGATCCATTCCAGCGGCGATGATCTGACCATTCTGGAGCGGGAGGAGGTTCTGCCTGCGCTACGGCGCTTGCAACAGGCCGGCCTGATCCGCGCTGTGGGCATGTCGAGCAAGACCATCGCCGGCGGTTTGTGCGCCGTGGAATGCGGCGATGTCGTGATGGCGACCTACAACCTGGCGCAGCGGGAAGAATTGCCGGTGATTCGCGCTGCGCACGCCGCCGGCAAGGGCGTTCTGATTAAAAAGGGTTTATTCAGCGGGCATCTGGACGCGCTGGCGAGTGATGATCCGGCTCAGGCGGCGCTGGAGTTCATTTTCGCCGAGCCGGGCGTCAGTAGCGTCGTGGTCGGGACGTTGAACCCGGAGCATCTGCGAGCCAACGCCGCCGCCGTGAAGGCGCTGGGCGGCGGTTGATCCAGTTTTAAGCCGGTAACGCCCGCCGCAACCGTTCCACGCCTTCCGCCAGTTGGGCAATCGGGCTGGCGTAGGCGAAACGGACATGCCGGTGGGGTTGGTGATGGCCGAAGTCCAGGCCGGGGGTGAAGGCCACGCCCGCTTCGTCGAGCAGGCGCAAGGCGAAGGCATAGCTGTCGTCGGTGAAGCGGCCACAGTCGGCATAGAGATAGAACGCTCCGTCCGGAGTAGCGGGAATGACAAAGCCCAGTTCGCGCAACGCCGGCAGGAGAAAATCGCGCCGCGCCTGAAATTCCTGCCGCCGCGCCTCAAAAATCGCCTGCGCCTCCGGGGTAAACGCCGCCAGCGCCGCGTATTGCGCCGGAGTTGAAGCGGCCAGAAATACATTTTGCGCCAGCTTCTCCGCCGCGCCGACGCAATCCTCCGGCGCGACCAGCCAGCCTAGCCGCCAGCCGGTCATCCCGTAATACTTGCTGAAGCTGTTGACCACGAACGTTTGGTCGGAAAACGCCAGCGCGGTTTGCAGCGCCGCGCCATAGACCAGGCCGTGATAAATCTCATCCATGATGACCCGCCCGCCCCGCGCTTCGACCGTGGCGATGATCGCGGACAATTCATCCGGCGGGATCACCGTGCCGGTGGGATTGGCCGGAGAGGCCAGCAGCACCGCGACGCTCCGTTCATCCCAATGCCGCTCCACCAGCGCGGCGGTCAGTTGATAGCCGGTCTCCGGCCCAACCGGAATGCCGACGGCTTCGCCTTCCGCCAGCCGGACGAAATGCCGGTTGCAGGGATAGCCGGGATCGGCCAGCAACACCCGGTCGCCGGGATTAATCAAGACTGCGGTCGCCAGTTGCAACGCCCCGGATGCGCCGGGAGTGATGAGAATCCGCTGAGGCGCAACCGCGACGTTATACCGCTCCCGGTAATGGTCGCTGATCGCCCGACGCAGTTCCGGCAGGCCAGCGGCGGCGCTGTAGCGGGTGCGACCTTCCGCCAAAGCGCGCTGACCGGCGGCGATGATCGGTTCAGCGGTCGGAAAATCCGGCTCGCCGATTTCCATGTGGATCACCGAACGGCCTGCCGCTTCCAGCTCTCGCGCCCGCGCCAGCAGCGCCATGACATGAAACGGCGCAATCTCCGCCATGCGGCGGGCCAGCCTGCTGTTCATATGCCGAACCGGCCTCCCCGGTTGTCATCGTCGTCATGCAAGGTCAGATCGGCCAGATTCGCCGACGATTTACTACTCCCGGACTCCATGCCCTCGGACAAGCGTATCTGCAAGGCGACGTTGTTCTTGGAGTCGGCGTTCTTGATCGCCTCATCCTTGGAAATCTTGCCTTCCTTGTACAGCTTGAACAGCGCCTGATCGAAGGTTTGCGTGCCGGACTCGGTGGATTGCTCCATCGCATCCTTGACGTAATCAATTTTGCCTTTTTGAATCAAATCAGCGATGTAGGGCGTATTCAGCAACACCTCCACCGCCGGGACCATGCCGCCGGTCAACGAGCGGATCAAGCGTTGCGAAACAATGGCGCGTAGATTCAGCGACAAATCCATCAGCAACTGCGGGCGGGCGTCTTCCGGGAAGAAGTTGACGATGCGCTCCAGCGCGCCATTGGCGTTGTTGGCGTGCAGGGTGGACAGCACCAGATGGCCGGTCTCGGCGAAGGTCAGCACATATTTCATGACATCGCGCTCGCGGATTTCCCCGACCAGAATCACGTCCGGGGCTTCGCGCATGGCGCTGCGCAGCGCAAATTCATAACTGTGCGTGTCGATGCCGATCTCGCGCTGGGCGACCACCGATTTCTTGTGCTGGTGGGTAAACTCAATCGGGTCTTCGATGGTGATGATGTGACCCGGCGAGCTGGAATTGCGATGGTCGATCATCGCCGCCAGGGTCGTCGATTTACCCGAACCGGTGGCCCCGACCAGCAACACCAAGCCGCGCTTTTCCATGACGATCTGCCGCAGCAGCGGCGGCAGACCCAGTTCCTCGACCTGCGGGATGTCGCCCTTGATATAGCGGATCACCATGGACACTTCGCCGCGCTGCTTGAACACGTTGGAACGGAACCGGCCCACCCCGTGCAGGGGAATGGCGAAGTTCAGCTCCCATTCGTGTTCAAACTCCTTGATTTGATCGTCCTTCATGACCGAGTAGGCGATTTCGCGCACCTGTCCCGGCCCCAGCACCTTGTTGCCGATGGGCCGCACCACGCCGCCGATCTTGATATTGACCGGGGCGCCCACATGGAAAAACAGGTCGGAAGCGTTCTTATCGACCATCAATTTGAGATAGGGCGTAATGTCCATGGCGCACTCCTGTTCAGGCCAGCCGGTTCAGACCATTCAGCGCCGCGACCCGGTAGGCCTCGGCCATGGTCGGATAGTTAAAGGTGGTGTTGACGAAGTATTGAATGTTATTGGCTTCACCCTGCTGGGCCATGATCGCCTGGCCGATGTGGACGATTTCCGCCGCTTGGTCGCCGAAACAGTGAATGCCGAGGATTTCCAGGGTTTCCCGATGAAACAGCAGCTTGAGAATGCCCACGGTGCGCCCGGTGATCTGGGCGCGGGCCAAACTCTTGAAATAGGCGTGGCCGACCTCGTAGGGTATCCGCGCCTCGGTCAGTTCGCGTTCGGTGCGGCCCACCGAACTGATTTCCGGGGAGGTGTAAATGCCGGTCGGGATGTAATCAATCAGGTGATGGTCGCAACTGCCCTGCACCAGATGGGTGGCGGCAAAACGTCCCTGGTCATAGGCGGCGCTGGCCAGACTGGGATAGCCGATCAGGTCGCCGACGGCGTAAATGTGCGGCAGCGCGGTACGGTAGTTTTCATCGACCTTGATCTGGCCGCGACTGTTGGGAGTAATCCCCAGGTCTTCCAGGCCCATGTTCTCGGTATTGCCGGTGCGGCCATTGGCCCAGAGCAGCACGTCGGCCTTGATGCGCTTGCCGGATTTGAAGGACATGGCGACGCCATCCGGCAGACCTTCAACCGCCTGGTATTCCTCATTATGGCGGATCATCA
>JBDHRB010000185.1:0-5444 GCA_039807355.1 Candidatus Competibacteraceae bacterium | reverse complement strand
CCCTGGAACAGGTCGGCAACGAGATCGGCGTGACCCGCGAGCGGGTGCGGCAGATTCAGATCGACGCCCTGCGCCGGTTGCGCAAGATTCTGGAAAACGAAGGTTTTTCCCAGGATTTTCTCTAAGCGGGCGCTGGCCGTCCCACTGGCTCCAATCCTCCCCGCAATGGGGAGGCGTTAATCCGCCATCATCAGCAAGGCCGCCGCCACCCGGCGGTCTTCCACCACCAGCACATTGTAGGTTCGGCAAGCCGCCGAGGTATCCATCACCTCGACGCCGACGCCGTGCGCCAACAGCGCCTGGGTCAAGCGCGGATGCGGAAAACGCTGACGCCCGCCGGTGCCGAGCAGGACGATTTCCGGCTCCAGATCAAGAATGGCGGCGAAATGCGTTTCCGCCAAATCCGCGAACGTTTGCGGCGGCCAGTCGGTTACCAGCCGATCCGGGGCGACGATCACGCTGCGGCGGATTTCCTGCTCATTGACGTTGATCCAGCCCGGCCCGTAGCTTTTGATAAAATGCTTTCGGGTGTCGATATCAAGACGAAAACGCATGAATAATCCCTCTCGGCGGCCATCAGGGATGACCACGATTCGCCGCCATTAATATTTCAATACACGCCAGGAGACTGCCGGATGACTGACGCACCGCATACGATTCACGCCCTGGAGCTGGGGCGGATGGGCAATTTTATCTATGTGATCCACGATCACGCTACTGACCGTGCGGCGGTAGTCGATCCGGCCTGGGACGTGCCAGCGATTCTGGCGATCACAGAACGGCGCGGACTGCGCATCACCGACATTTTGCTTACCCACAGCCATTTTGATCACATCAACGGCGTCGAAATGTTGCTCAACGCCAGCGACGCGCAACTGCATTTGCTGCGGGCCGAAGCGGCGTTCTGGGAGCGTTATCTCGATCTGCCGACTTTGCACGACGGCGGCGACCGCATTCCGTTGGGCGCAACCGAAATTGAAATCCTGCATACGCCCGGCCACACGCCGGGTTCCGCCTGTTACCGGATCGGCGGGCAGGTGTTGACCGGCGATACGCTGTTCGTATTTGGCTGCGGGCGCTGCGACCTGCGCGGCGGCGACCCGGAACAGATGTATCAAAGCCTGCGGCGCTTGGGCGAGCGGTTGCCGGGCGATACGCTGATCCGTCCCGGCCATAATTACGGCATCACGCCGACCACCTCGATGGCGGAACAACTCGCCGGTAATCCGTTTTTGCACTTTGACGACTGCGCCGGATTTGTCGAGTACCGGATGCATCTGCATGACCGCGAGGAGCCGTACCGCCCGGAGCCGCACCCAAACCGGCATTCCCATTAAGCAGGGCTGACCGGGAAACTGCCGGTGCGTCTTAAGCCCCAACGGGGCGTATTAATTTCAGCCCAGGGCAACGCCCTGGGATGCTTAAAAATTAAATGAACCCCATCGGCGTGATTCATTCGTGTTTCCGCGAGAAATTCGGCATTCCCCGCCAGCCGGGATTGGTCACGGCAGCATCGGCGACCCTGGAGTTATTCCCGCCCTATAACCAGCCTGAAGCGGTGCGCGGGCTGGAGGGTTTTTCCCATGTGTGGCTGATTTTCATTTTTCACGGGATACCGGCGGGCCAATGGCAGCCCACGGTGCGCCCGCCGCGCTTGGGTGGAAATCAGCGGCTCGGCGTGTTCGCTACCCGTTCGCCGTTTCGGCCCAATCCCATCGGGTTATCGGCGGTGCGTCTGGAACGGATCGCGTGTCATCAGGGCCAAGTCACCCTGCATCTAACCGGCGTGGATTTGCTCGACGGCACGCCGGTGCTGGATGTCAAGCCCTATGTGCCTTACGCCGATGGTATTGCCGACGCCGCCGGCGGCTTTGCCCAAGATGCGCCGGATGCCGCGTTGACCGTGGAATTCAGTCCGGCGGCGGCGGCGTTTTGTGCGGCCTGGCCGGAAGGCGATTTGCGGAAATTGATTACGCAGATTCTTCAGCAGGACCCGCGCCCGGCCTATGCGCGGAACTATGCTGCCCCGAAACGCTACGGGATGAAGCTGTACGATTTCGACCTGCATTGGGAACTGCGCGGCGATACCGCGACCGTGACCGATCTCATCCGTCCCGCGCTGCAAAATCAATGCGCGGATCAATCAGATGATAGGTCAGATCGCTGATCAGATTCAGCAACAGGCCAATCAGGCTGAAGATATACAGCGTCCCGAACATCACCGGATAATCGCGCTTCACCACCGCTTCAAAGCCGAGCAAGCCCAGCCCGTCCAGGGAAAAGATCACTTCGATCAACAGCGAGCCGGTGAACAACATGCTGACCAGGGTTGCGGGAAAACCGGCGATGACCAGCAGCATGGCGTTGCGGAACACATGGCCGTAAAGCACGCGCCGTTCGCTCAGGCCCTTGGCGCGGGCCGTCACTACATACTGCTTGTTGATCTCATCCAGAAAGGCGTTTTTGGTCAGCATGGTCAGCGAGGCGAAGCCGCCAATCACCATCGCCGTCACCGGCAGGGTCAGATGCCAGAAATAATCCAGAATCCGCGCCGGCCAGCTCAAATCCGCCCAGTTATCCGAAGTCAGGCCGCGCAGCGGGAACCAGTCCAGATAGCGCCCGCCGGCAAACAGAATGATCAGCAAAATGGCGAACAGGAACGCGGGAATGGCGTAACCGATAATCACCGCCGCGCTGCTCAGGACATCAAAGCGCGAACCGTCGCGCACCGCCTTGGCGATGCCCAGCGGAATCGAAATGACATAGATCAGCAAGGTACTCCACACGCCCAGTGAGATGGACACGGGCAACTTGTCCAGCACCAAATCCAGCACGGCGCGGTCGCGGAAGTAGCTCTTGCCGAGATCGAAGGTCAGGTAGTCGCCGATCATCCGCCCAAAGCGCACATAGGCCGGCTGGTCGAAACCGAACTGGCGGTTCAATTCCGCGATGAAGGCCGGGTCTAAACCCTGTGCGCCGCGATAGGCTCCGTCCTGACTGCCGCCTTGTGCTGCGCCGCCGCGTCCGGCTTCCACACCCTCTCCGCCGCCGACCCGGGCGGTTGCGGAAACCGCCGTGTGCCGAAGTTGAGCAATTAATTGCTCCACCGGCCCGCCCGGCGCGATCTGCACAATGGCAAAGTTGATGGCGATAATGCCGAACAGGGTCAGTGGAATCAGCGCGAGACGACGGAGAAAGTAGGCGTACATGAGGTTATTACGAGTGGAGTGCGGGCGAATCTTCGCCAAGCTTTGTTTTAATAGTTTTTAAAAAGAACAAGGGAAAAATTAATGGACTGGCGTTAATAACCAACTTGGACATGATCAACTGACCCACTGCTCAACCACGGTTATATCTTCCAAAACCACGCTATCTTCCAATCGGAAACCTGTTCCAAAATGCTCTCGAAGCCGATAATGAAATTCCTCAAACTCTAAACCCGCTAAGACAGCAGCGGCAGCGAAACTAATTTTTTGCGCATAATAAAGACTCGCGGCCAAGAAAAAATCACCGGCATTCATGCCTAAAGGTTGCAGAATATCAATAAATGCAGGGTTAACCTGAATAGCGCCCATTTTTTATCTCCTCTCTTAATCGGAAATTTTCTTCACCGAATCGGCCATTCGCCAATGGCGGCATCAATCTCCTGCTGGATTTCCAAAGTGCGCTGAAGTGCGGCAACAATCCGCTGATAGTGAATCAGTTCATCGAAATTCAGCGCACGCCCTTTGCGGTCTTTCAGCCATTTCGCCAAGACCTGATAGCCGCCGATGTGAAAATTCCAAACCTCGCAAGGAATGTCCTGAAAATATTGGGCGGCGTTGATCCATACCCGCCCCGGCATGGCGTCGGTCGGTTCGGTATAACGAACCGTGTCTACTCGATTTGAGCCAGCCACTGGATAATTGGCAATCACGGGCGCGTCACACTTCATAAGATGCAAAGCAGTGAGTTCTGCGCCAAGACTGGATAATTGCCGAAACAAACTCTGATTTGCAGTCAGCGGCAAGCGCGGGAAGTCGATTTTAAGAAAGGCAGCGTAGCGATTTCGGTAGGTTGGAGAATGGAAAATAGCATAGGCATAGTGTAAAATATCTTCCGGGCCAAAAGCGTTTTCCAGATCGCCAGCTTTATCTTCAACATAAACCAGATTCAGGCAAGCGGCGCAAAGCTGAATCCATTCCGGCGCAAGATTAGCGCGGCGACTCTGGATTAAATGCGCCTCGGCCTCGTCTATCAGGTCATTTTTACTGCCGGAGTAAAGGTATAACGGAAATACTGAAGAACCATCCTTGATTTCCACAAAAATCGCCGGCGCGGGTTTGTCCGTGACCATAACATGCCGCCAATGCGTTGCTTTGGTTTGACGCACAACATTCAGGCAAAGATTCTCCTGGTTCGCCACATGCTGCTTAAGTTCGCGGCGCGGACGCTCGATTGCAACTTCGCTGAAATAGCACCAGCGCATATCAAAAGGCCGATAAGCGCATTGGAGAAATTTTTCCTGCCAATCCGGGTCAGTGCGCAGTCTTTCTCGCGCTTTAGGAAGTTGCCAATCACGGCTATCCTTGATTTTATAAATTTCTGCAACTTCCTGATCAGCAATATCTTTATCCCGCATTTTCTTTATGCGCTGCTGCAAGCAATCCTGCTCGATGTCAACGGCAAATGAATCACGATGCGATTGAAAGCCCAATACATTGACCAGCATGATTTCAGTGATTTTCCAACCTTGCTCATACTCACTGAGCAAATCCGTATTTTGCGGTAAAAACAGATAATACGGCGCTTGCGGCTGGATTTCCTGCCACGCTGTATCGCCAATGTCATTTTCCGAGAGCCACTGATATTTTCCTTCCCGCTCACCCCATAATTCAGCGTGATACACTCGACAGCGCGCCTTGATTTCCGGCTCTTCTCCCACTGGGCGAGGAGCGCGAATGAATAAACCAATGGCAACGCCCTGCTGAATATCGAAGACGTTTTCATCCTTGCCGCCGTCTGGCGCTTTCTCCTTCTTCTTGCTGTTGCCGTGCAAATCCAGCAGATAAAGATCGTCGAAGGTTTCCATCAGGCTGCGGCGCATTCCCCGGAACGTCGGATTATCGAGATAGCCATGATTGGTAATCACCGCCAGAATACCGTGGCCGGTGCGTTCAATCCGCCATTGGGCAAAGCGGATAAACTTGACATAATCGTCGTTCAGCCACTTCGGATTGCGTTCATTCAGCAGCGCGCCATCCACCTGAAAATAATTGCTGGTGCGCTGCCCATTCAAACCGTCCAGTCCGCGCAATAAACCGGCGATCCATTCGCCCTGATTGGCGGAATGCCCGGAATACGGCGGATTGCCCAGCACCACCATAATCGGTGCGCTTTGCTTGATCCGGGTGGCTTGTCGCGCTTCTTTAACCAGCCAGTCGCCGAACAGCGGCAAATGAGTC
>JBDHRB010000184.1:0-5461 GCA_039807355.1 Candidatus Competibacteraceae bacterium | reverse complement strand
TTCCGTAATTTTGTCAACTTTAAGCAACGAATCCTAATGAGCTTCGCCTAGCTCCACAACAATCCTCGAAGAACCACTAAATTGACCGTTGCTAAATTAGCGATTGCGGGTAAGGTGAGCGGATATGCTCAAATGGATGTGCGGGAGTTTGTGGCGGAAACTTTTGCCGCGTTGTCTTTGGGGAAAACTTTGCCTAATGATGTTTTGACGCTTTATCAGCTTTACGGAGGGTTGTTGCCGTGATTCATACACGCGATGCTAATTGCCAATTCTGCTTACATTACCAAGGCGGACAGCGATGCCAAGCGTTTCCAGCGGGAATCCCTGCAATTCTTTGGTCAGGGGAAAACCTTCATCGAGAAGCGTACCCAGGGGATAGCGGAATTCGATTCGAGCGGAAACCTATTCAACTATCAGACCCGCGTAAAATGACGAAGCCTGCTGAGGCCGCCTGATGCCCCTCCCGCAACCGGTCAGGATGGACAATGCCACGCTGCCTGATTCTGTGGATAACTGGGTTTGACTGCGCCGCTCTATCGTTACGATTTCGGGGAATCCGGGCGCATCGTTGGATACTGGCGGCAGGCCCGTCGTAGAAAATCCAGTTGCCGGCGAAAATTGGCGCATCCCGCGCACATCATCAGGTGTAGTTTCAGCGGGATTTTTTCCGTCCATGGCAACTCACGGTCTTGCGCTTCATAAGTGGCGGGATTTTCCAGCAGGATGCGGCGTTGCAAGCGTTCCTGGGTCTGATCGATATGATCGCAGACGCGGTTTAGCGTCGTCTGGTCATACGGCAACGGCAACAGGTCATTGAGAAACCAGTCGCCGTGGGTGGACCAGGCCAGATGTTCGGAGAAGGATTGCGGCTCATAGCGGTCGAGCAGGGCAGCCAGGCGGTCGAGGTGGGCGGTGTCAAGCGCTTGCTCCGCGCCGATGGACAGCCCGACGCCGTGGATCGACAGCGGGTAATGCTCACGAATCCGGGTCAAAAAGTGGTGAAAGGGACCGCCGGCAACGAAATAGTTTTCGGCGTGAATCTCGAAAAAGCCGAGATTTGGACGAGTGGCCAGGACCTCGGCGAAATGCTCAGGCTTGAGACCCAGGCCCGCCCGGACGGGCAGGCGGTTACCGTGTGGCCGGTCGGGGACGCCGCACATGGCCGGCGCGCCGGGGAATCGCGTGGTCATCGTGGGCGTCCCGCTCCGTCAGTCGCTTGCGATCAGGATTTCTTTGCCGTAAACGCCGTCAACTGACCGAAGCCGGTCGGCGAGGTCGGCGAAGCGGTTTTCTCACAACTGCCCTTCGGCGTCAGTTTCCAGGAATTGCCTTGGTAATCGACCTTGGAGGTGCCGGCGCAGGTGGTGCCCGGCCCGGCGGCGCAATCGTTCTTGCCCTTGAGGGCGACGCCAAAGCATTTTTCCGTTTCCGCCTTTTCCATGTCCGCCCCGATGGCCGGCGCAGTGGCCAAAGTCAGTGCTGAACCGAGCGCGACGGCCAGGGCAGTGGCGGACAGAGTGGTTGAAGTCAGGTTACTCATCGTTGCAGTCCTCATCGTCAGGGGTGGATCAAGCGCAAGCCGTCTCCTCTCAAATGGAGAAGGAGAGGATGAACGCTCATCTAGCGTTCCATACCCGATTAGTCGAATCCGCCGGCCATTTCTTACACTGGCGACGAAAAAATCCGGCTTTTCGGTGAATCCGCCCCCTGCAACCAAGCCGCCAGGAAGTCGATCAGCACCCGCACTCGATAAGGCATATAGCGGTTGCTGGGGAGCAGCGCGTAAACGCCCAGCGCCGGCTGGGCAAATGACTCCAAAATCGCCTCGACTTTCCCC
Source organism: Candidatus Competibacteraceae bacterium (assembly GCA_039807355.1). Lineage (GTDB taxonomy): Bacteria > Pseudomonadota > Gammaproteobacteria > Competibacterales > Competibacteraceae > UBA2383. The sequence continues at coordinate 3,624 of JBDHRB010000184.1, read as the reverse complement.
GTCGCCAAAAACGGCTCGGTGATGAAATCCGGCTGCAAGGCAATCCCCATTCCGGACGCTGCCGCTTCCATCAGCGCCTCGCCATTATTGGCGCTGACGCGGCTGCGCACCTCGACCCGCTCCAGGCGACCGTCCACTTTGAACAGCCAGGTCGCATTGTGCGCATCGAAGGTATAGGTCAGGCATTGATGATGGCGCAGTTCGGCGGGATGTTGCGGGCATCCATGCCGCGCCAGGTAATCCGGGGAAGCGACCACCTGCAAGCGACAGGAACCCAGCTTGCGCACAATGTCGCCCGGTTCCAGCCGGTCGGTGATGCGGATGGACAGATCAAACCCTTCTTCGATCAGATTCAGCCGCCGGTCGGTGTAATCCATATCCAGGCTGATCTCAGGATAACGCTGGGCGAAATCCAGCAACGCCGGCAGCAGGCGCTTCAGGCCGAAGACCAGAGGCAAACCGACGCGGAGCAGCCCACGCGGAGTTAAGCGTTCTTCGGCGACATCGGTTTCGGCGGTTTCCACCAGGTTCAAGATCACCCGGCATTTTTCCAGATAGGCGGCACCGGCGGCGGTCAGCGTCAGCCGGCGCGTGCTGCGCGCCATCAGCTTAACGCCGAGATGAGTTTCCAGGGCGGCGACCTGTCGCGTCACTACCGAACGCGCTACGCCGAGTTGCTGGGCTACCGCAGCAAAGCTGCCGCGTTCCGCCACCCGCACGAATAACTTCATTGCCTCCAGTCGATCCATTGTTGCTCTTTTTGCAATAAAGATTTGCCGATTGTCGGATATTTCGCGCCAATCAGGAAGGCTAAACTGCGGTCATTCGCTTTTGGAGAAACCGCTATGACCCCGACGCTACCCGTTTTGTTTGTTCCCCACGGCGTACCGACTTTCGCACTACGCCCTGGCGCTGCCGGGGCGGCGCTGGCCGCAATGGCTCAATCACTGCCGCGACCTCGTGCGATTGTGATCCTCAGCGCACATTGGCAGACCGAAACGCCGACCGTGGGTTACGCCGACCGCCCGGCTACGATCCACGATTTCTGGGGTTTCCCGGAATCGCTCTACACGCTGCGTTACCCGGCCAGCGGCTGCCGTGAAGCGGCTGATGCCGTGGTGACGGCGCTGGAAGCGGCTGGCCTGCCGGTGCAACGGGATGAGCAGCGCGGTCTCGATCATGGAGCCTGGATTCCCTTGCGGATGATGTTTCCTGACGCCGACCTTCCGGTGATTCCGCTGTCGATCCCGCGCCGGGGCGGTGCGCAAGCCGCTTATCAGCTCGGTCAGGCGCTGACTCCGCTGACCGCGCAGGGATTTCTGATTATCGCTTCGGGCAATCTCACCCATAACTTGGGCGATTTTCAGCAGGCCGGGCGCGGTCAAACTCCGGCGTATGTCCGCGCCTTTCCCGAATGGATCGCCGAGCGCCTGACCGCCGGCGATCTGGCGAGCGTGCTGGATTATCGCCGCCAAGCGCCGGGCGCGGTTCAGGCGCATCCCACCGAGGAGCATTTATTGCCGCTGCATGTGGCGCTGGGGGCTGCCGGCGCATCTGCCGGGATACAACGCTTCCATGCCGGAATTGACGATTATGTGCTGGCCATGGACGCCTACGCTTTTTCACCACGCGCCGGGGATCGCGCATAACCGCTTACCCCACAAGTTTTCTCAACCTGATCGGAGACTTTCCATGAAAAAATTGACGACGCTTTCAACCGCTCTTGTTCTGGCCGCGCTCACCGGGGCTGCCGCTGCGCCTGCTTTCGCCGCGCCAGAAACCTATGTGATTGACGGAGCGCATACCTTTCCCCGGTTTTCCTACAATCACCTGGGCTATTCGATCCAGTTAAGCCGCTTCAACAAGACCACCGGCAAGATCATCCTGGATCAGGCGGCGAAGACCGGCGAGGTGGATATTGTCATCGACACCCGGTCAGTCGATACCGGCGATGCGACTTTTGATGAACATATCCAGGGCGAGGATTTTCTCGATACCGCCAAGTATCCGACCGCCACCTTCAAATCAAATCGAGTGGTGTTCGACGGCGACCGACCGGTGGCGGTGCATGGCAACCTGACGCTGAAAGGCGTAACTCAGCCAGTGACGTTGACCGTGACCTCTTTTCAGGCCATGCCGCATCCGTTGCTGAAAAAGGACGCGATTGGCGCGAACGCCCATACAGTGGTCAAGCGTTCCGAGTTCAACGCCGACAAGTATGCGCCGCATGTCAGCGACGAAGTGCGCATCGACATCGCGGTTGAAGCGGTCAAGGAATAGTTTCCAGCGCAGAACCGTTCATGCCTCCCCTGCAATAGGGGAGGCGAATGCGGATGACTGCATCGGTTTGATCTGAATACACGCATTGACCGTCTTTCATCCGCTGAAACTGGCGATGAAGATGGATTTCACGCCAAAACTGTTTGAAAGCGGCTGCGTCTAACCAAACTGGCCGTCAATTCTTGGTTTGATCAGCATCGGCGAATAAATCACAACGAAGATTAAAAATGCGGTGATCCATAAAATCTGCGAGACAGCTATCCAGGTCAGGTAAGCGGATGAATTGATTAATGGAAAAATGACCCGGACTACGGTTCCAACAATCAGCGCCAGAAAAGCAAAAGCCATTGCTCGCGGTGGATTCTGCACATTTCTTCCGGTATGGCCGAGGCAAACACGCGCCATCATGCTCAGGGTGATCAGGCCGATGCCGCCGAAGCTGAAAGCATGAATGACAGGCATGATCGGCAGATTTAAAACAGGGCTTAATGCGATCAACAAAAATCCAAGATCAATGAATGAAAAAGCAATAAACAGGCTCCATAATAGTGGTTTTTTCCAAATGCCGACGGTGTGCCAACCAAGTAAACGAATTGAGGTTGCGACAAACAACGCGGCTGCAAAAAAGGCTGACCATTGTTGGTTCATCATCAAAACTGCGGTAATAAAGAACCCCAGGTAAAGCGCAAGGCTTGACAGGTCCAGCCACCTGGAATTAAACAGCTTGACCGGATAGCCAACGCCGACTTCGATAAAAAACGGAATGACGCGCCGACCCATAATGAGAATCAGGCCAATAATCAAATACAGGCCGCCATAGAGGCTCCAGTAAACACCATGCTCGACAATCCCGGCGACGCCCAGGCCGAAAAAGCTGCTGGTAGCGACAAATAGCGCCAGTTGGGTCAAAATAATCATTTGCTTCCATTGTTTCACCTTAACAATCGGATAGGCTACAGCAATGGTTAGGCCAATCAGGAACAGGGTGTCGAGAATTGCCGCAATCAGGATAAAGCGTTCCCCAAACAAAAACAGGATTCTGCCGGACATCCATAAGGAAAATAATGCAAAAAGGTTCGATCCATGTAACGTTTGCACGCCTGTCCAGTTTTTCACCGCTGTCAGCAGAAATCCAGCAATGACCGCCATACTGAAACCATAAATCATTTCATGACCATGCCATTGAATATGAGAAATCTTTGTGATTAGCAGCGGGAATTGAAAGAGATAAACACCCATCCACAGCGTGATTGAGAGGATTGCAAAAATCCCCGCGCCAAGGAAAAATGGCCGAAATCCCAGATTGAATAATGCGGTTTTTTGTAGCATTGTTTCAAACAGCTA
>JBDHRB010000183.1:0-5500 GCA_039807355.1 Candidatus Competibacteraceae bacterium | reverse complement strand
GTCGCGGGCGTCGCGGGAATTGCCGATGTGACCGGCGCACTCGAAACCGGCGTTGCGGGCATCGCTGGAATCGCCGACGTTACCGGCAAACGACTGGAAGCCAGCGTCAAAACAACAGGCGTCGCCGGAATTTCTGATGTGACTGGCGGCGCAGTAACCACCGGGGATGTGCTTGGAGTCACCGATAGCGCCGAAGTAACCGGGATTTCATCATGGCGTAGCGCCGCACGGGATTCCATGAACAACGCATAACCCGCCCAAGGCAGCACCGGATTATCCGAATCTTCAGTAACCGCTACGGTTTTCTTGACGGTTGATGACTCTGGCGCTTCCCCATCCTGCGCATCCGGGGTTACGTCTTCTTCCAGCACCAACGCGGTCAGCGCCATTTCTAGGTCGGTTTCAACCTCACCCGGATTGACCGAATCGACCGGCAAGGATGGAATCGTCTCTGGCAATCCATCCGCTACGTTCGCCGGGTCCGGCTCATCAGCGCCGACATCCAGCAGCAGATTAACCGGCAACTCGTCATCAGCGGCATCCAACGCCGGATAGCTTAAAGCGCCAGTCCGCAATAAATCGCCAAAGGACAGCGATAACACCGCAGCTTCCTTGACCACCTCCGCCGCTCGCGCCGCAGCCGATATTGAGGCGGCGTTGCCGGTCAGGAAAAACGAGGGGGTGATTTCCAGGTGAGCCATGCCGCCATCCTCCGCAGAAGCGGTATTCAATACCGGTGAATGTCCAGCTTACGCACTGTCGGTGAAGCGCGGTCGGCCCGCCAACCCGCGCAGATTATGCTCATCGCTGTCGCGCTGTTCACGACGATCTTCCTGTTGCAGTTGCGCCTTCCGGTCGCGCTCAATCACTTCTTCAAGCGCCTTGGTCTTGGCGCGGCTTTGCAACCAGGCCAAGCGTTTGCGCTGGAGTTCCTGCTGCAACCACACCAGTTGCTGCTGCACCTGAACAATACCGTGATCCATGTGGTTTAAAAACGCGCTGTAATCCTGATAGCGCCGCGCCGAAATGCCGCCGCTGCCCTCATTCTGAAACTGGGTCGCGTATTCGCCGCGAAACATCAGCAACTGCTGCAAGCGGTGTTCCTGATCGGCCAGGCGCTGCTGCGACTCGCCGAGCGCCTTGACCGCCGCCTGTTCACGAGATTGGGCGACCTGGGCCGCCGCCTGCAATGGATGAACTTTATTGGCCATGACGTTCTACTCTCGCTCAACGCCCCTTGGCCGGGGGTTTGATCGGCTGAAGAACGGCTTCCAGCGCTTTCAGGCTGTCGGCCATAGTCACGCGCTCGTCAATGCCCTGCATCAGAAACTGCTTGAGGCGCGGATAGTATTCCCGCGACTCGTCCACCGCCGGATCGCTGCCGGCCACATAAGCGCCGACATTGATTAAATCCCGATGTTGCTCGTAGGTGGAATAAATATGCTTGAAGCGCCGCGCTAATTGTTGATGACGCGGCCCGCTGATCTGCGGCATCACCCGGCTGATCGACGCTTCAATATCGACCGCCGGATAATGCCCGGCTTCCGCCAGACGCCGCGCCAGCACCACATGGCCGTCAAGGATGGCGCGGGCCGCGTCGGCAATCGGGTCCTGCTGATCGTCGCCTTCGGTCAGCACTGTGTAAAACGCTGTGATCGAACCGCCGACCGTATCGTTGCCGGCCCGCTCCACCAAACGCGGCAGCAGGGCAAATACCGAGGGCGGATAGCCTTTGGTCGCTGGCGGTTCGCCAATCGCCAAGGCAATTTCCCGCTGGGCCTGGGCATAGCGGGTCAGCGAATCCATCAGCAGCAACACCCGCCGACCGCTATCGCGGAAATATTCAGCAATGCGCGTGGCCAGCGCCGCACCATGCAAACGCTTGAGCGGCGGATCGTCGGCGGGCGCTGCGACCACTACAGCGCGGGCCATGCCTGCCGGACCGAGAATTTCCTGAATAAATTCCTGCACTTCTCGGCCACGCTCGCCGATCAGCCCGACCACCACCACTTCCGCATCGGTAAAACGGGTCATCATCCCCAGCAACACGCTCTTGCCGACGCCAGAGCCGGCAAACAATCCCATGCGCTGGCCGCGCCCGACCGAGAGCAGGGCGTTGATCGCCCGCACCCCGACATCCAGCGGCTCCCGAATCGGCTTGCGCATCAGGGGATTGATCGTCTTGCCGGTCAATGACACCCGTTCGGTATGCGCCGGCGCCGGCAAGCCGTCGAGAAAGCGCCCGGCCCCATCCAGCACTCGACCGAGCAGGCCCTCGCCAATCCAGGCCTGACCAACCCCGCCCGTCGGGATCACCCGCGAATGCGGCGTCAGGCCGTGAATGTCGCCGCTGGGCATCAGGAACAGCTTGGCCCCGGCGAAACCCACCACTTCCGCTTCGATTTGTCCGCCATTGGGATTGACCACCAGACAGCGTGCGCCGACCGGGGCGACGCAACCCGCCGCCTCCAAAGTCAAGCCGACCATCCGGGTCAGTTGTCCCTCAACCACCAGACCGGGCGTTTCGGTGACCCGCTGTCGGCGTTCGGCCAGATGCGCCCGCCAGCGGGCGGCATGGGTGGCGGCCAGGTCCATTTCAGGAGCGCCCGGCGGCGGCTTCACGTTCATCCCCCAACACGGTAGCGATTACCGCACCCAAGCGTTTCTCAATCGTCGCGTCGATCCGCGATAAATCGGTGTTGACCACGCAGCCGCCGCGACTAAGCGTTTGATCTTCGATAATGCGCCAGATCGGCTCATCGCCCTGACCCAGCGACAACACTTCCCGGATCAACCGGGCGTCGTCGGGATGCAGGCGCACCTGAGCGCCGGAACTGCCTGCCGGCAACAGCGCCACTGCCTCGCGCACCACCGCGACAATTTCCCCCGGCGAAGTGCGTAACTCCCGGCGCACCAATTGCCGGGCGATTTCAGTAGCCAGCCAGGTCAATTCCTCTTCAATCGTCACGTCGAGCTGATCCAGCGGTCGATGCAGATAGCTCAATAACTGATCGAGATTTTGCACGCGCAACGCCACTTCATCGCGGCCCGCCGCCAAACCCTCGGCATAACCGCGCTGATAACCCTCGGCGTGACCTTCCTGCTGACCTTTCTTATAGCCTTGCTCGCGGCCCTCGCGCCGACCTTCCTGATAGCCGGCGGCAAAGCCTTCCTCATGCGCCTCGCGCTGGATTTGCTCGATCTCATCCAGAGTCGGCGGTGCTGACGCCGCTTTCAGGCCACGCGGCCCGCGTTCACGCGGTTCGGCCCTGGCCGGGATCGCCGCTGCCGCCGCCGGTTCCGGCTCTGGCGGCTGTTCGACGCTGGGCAATTCCCAACGCTGATAGGCGGTCAGGTTGTCGCCGGAAATGATCTTAGACAAGCTGATCTCCCTTGCTTAAAGTGATTTCCCCCGCCTCGGCCAAACGCTTGGCGGTGGACATAATTTCCTTCTGCGCCGCTTCCACATCGCTGAGTTTGACCGGCGGCATGGCTTCCAGATCGTCGCGCAGCAGATCGGCGGCGCGCCGCGACATGTTGCCGAGAATCTTGTTGCGCACCGCTTCATCAGCGCCGCGCAAGGCGATCAACAGGGTTTCCGACGACACTTCGCGCATCAAGGTCTGAATATCGCGGTCGCTGACGCTCAACAGATTCTCGAACACCACCATCATGTCTTCGATCCGCGAACCCAGATCAGCGTCGATTTCCTTGATCTTGTCGAGAATCTCGCCTTCGACCGAAGCATCCAGCCGACCGAGAATTTCCGCGGCCCGCTTCGGCCCGCCAATCTTCGAGGTCGCGGCGGCGTTGATATTGCGCATCACCTGTTTCTCGATCAATTCGTTCAATTCTTCCAGCGCCCCGGAAGGCACCTCATCGAGAATCGCCACCCGCAACAAGGCTTCATCGCGCAGCGCCTGCGGCAATAGACCGACCACCTGAGCGGCCTGTTCGGTTTGCAACGAGGACAGCACCAGCGCCACCACTTGCGGATGCTCTTCGCGCAAACCGCCGGCAATGGCGCTGGCATCCATCCATTTCAGCGAATCGACGCCGCCCTGGCCTTCAGTGTCGAAAATATGCTCCAGAATGCCCTTGGCTTTTTCCCGGCCCAGAGCGCGAGTCAGCACGCCGCGAATGTAGTTTTCACTGTCCACAGTCAGGGAACTCTGATTGCGCACTTCTTCGTTGAAGGTATGCATGATCTCGCTGATCTGCTGGCGGCTGACGTTGGTCATGTTAGCCATGGCCACGCCGATTTTGTGCAGCTCACGCGGATCGAGATGGCGCAGAATTTCCGCAGCGTGGCTTTCGCCGAGCGCCATTAACACCACAGCCGCCTGTTCAATCGGTTTGAAAGAATTCGTCAGTTCCGGCATCGGTTACGCCTCGCTGGACAGCCAGTTCTTGATCACCTGAACCGCCCGTTTCGGGTCCTCGGCGACCAGGGTCCGGGCCATTTCCATACGTTCTTCGAGTTGTTCGGCGGGACTGCCCAGCGCCTGTTTCGAGCGGCCATTCTCCAGCGCGCCGCCGATTTGCACCTGGTCTTCCAGCAGCCCTTCCAGACCGGTGTCTTCAGCGCCAGCGCCGAGCAGCGCCGTCGGTCCGGTCTGACCGCCTTCCAGCGCCGGTGTGGCGACAACGGGCGGCGGCAATAAGCGGCGCATCACCGGGCGCACCACCAACAGCAGGAACAGCAGCGACAACAGCGCCACTACGCCCCATTTGACCAGTTCCAGGAACCAGGCTTCCTGCCACATCGGTACGGGCGCTTCATCCAGCGTATTGAGCGCATCCAGCGCCGCCAGTGAAGACGGGGCAAAAGTGGCGCTGAAGACGTTGACGCTATCGCCGCGTTCGGCGTTGAAGCCGACCGCCTGTTTGATCAAGTTGGTGATTCGCTCCAGTTCTTCCGGGGTGACCGGGGTGCGCACCGGTTTACCGTCCTGAAAGACCACTCGATCATCAATGACCACGGCGGCGGAGACCCGTAACACCCGCCCCGGCCCGCTGCGCACTTGCGTTACCCGCTTGTCCAGCTCGTAATTGCGGGTGATTTCCTTGCGGGTAGGTGGCGGCGGCGCGGTCGTGGTGGTAACCACGTTTCCGGGATTAGCCAGATTGGCCGGATTGGGCGGCGGCGCGGCGGCGACTTCCGGGGCGACAGCAGCGCCGGGCGGCTGATTGGACAGCGCGCCGGGAATGCCCAGCGGATTTTGTCGAGGATTGTTTTCTTCCAGCAACTGCTCGCTGCGCACCGGGCGCGGCTCTTCGCGGGGTTCGTAGCGTTCGGCGATTTCTTCGCTGGTGTTGAAATCGAGATCAAGGGAGACCTGGGCGCGTACCCGGCCCGCGCCCCACACCGGCGTCAGCAAGTCTTCGATGCGCTGGGCGTAGCGTTCTTCGATGCGCCGCCCATATTCCAGTTGATCCAGGTTGAGTCCGTTGCCCGCCCCGCCGTCCCGCCCGCTGCGCGTCAACAAATTGCCGTATT
>JBDHRB010000182.1:0-5502 GCA_039807355.1 Candidatus Competibacteraceae bacterium | reverse complement strand
CTTTGATGTTGTACAAGCCAATGGTTTTAATGAACGGTTTCAACCGTTCCTCGCCCAGTTCCAGCAAGGCTTGCGGCGTATTGGCGACCGGAAACAGTCGGGCGGTCGCTTCATTGACCTTTTTATCGGTGGATTGCGCCGACAAAATCACCGCCACCAGCAATTCAAATGGGCTGGAATAATGCAGTTCAGTGGTCGGCTGCGGGCGGGCGGCCTGCAAGCGGGCAAATACTTCGGCAATTTGCGCGGCGTTCACGACAGCGCCTCGCGCAAATAGGCGGCGGCGTTCGCCGGGCTTTCCTGACAGACCCACAGGCCGAGTTGCTCAAAGCCGCCGATTTCCTGGGTATGGGCGAGAAATTCCAGATACAGGCCGGCGCCCGGCCCATTGTTCACGGTCATGTTAAACGCCGGTTCCCGGCCCAGCCGGGGCATGATGCGCAGTAACGCCCGAATCGCGTCCTGAATGCCCTGAGTCACGGCGCGCAGCTCTATAACCGTCAACTCATGTAAATACTGCCGGCTGGCGTCCTTGACGATTAACAGCATATCGTAGGGCCGGCGCATGAAATACGGCACGATTAATATTGCCGGTCCATAATCCCGAACCTGTAATTCCACTGGGTTTTCTTGCAGCAGATAATCAGTAAAGCAGGTTCCATGATGGCGCTGGGCGAAAAGCCAGTTATGATAAAAACGGCTGGGCATGATATTACTGTAGCCAATTTGTTGATGACCGTGGGCCAGCGATCCGCCGGCCAGTCGGCCATAGTTTTTGATGATGGAAACGAAACCATGAGTCAATTTGCGCGGCGGTGCGGTTTCTGAAAGCGGCATAAATCCATCCGACTCATAGAGCAATTTTTTTTCCAGAGCCGCCAAACGTTGCAGAACCGTCAAACCGTCCTCCAGACTCAAAGTGTGCCAGTCCTGATCGTGTTGCGAGGAAGTCCATTGCAGAAAATGGAAGCCGTAAGAAGCCCGTCCTTGGTGTTCAGGATCAGGATACAGCGGTTTTTGCCGAGATTCTTCCAGAATATCCGGGGCGGGATAAATAATCGGAAAAAGGTTTTTATTAATAAAAGTTGAACCGTGACTGAGCCGGGCGACATCAATTATCCCGGTAGTTTTACCTTGGCAGATAATGCAGGGTTTTTCATCAACAGTTTCTGCAAAGTCCGCATGTCCCGCATCGTGTGGTCGCCGGGCGCGAGTGGAATTGTAGATAATCAATTCTCCAGTGCGCGGATCAATCTGACAGAGTGAATCCGGCAAAAAAGCCTGCATATTTTTTTCAGCATGAAACAGTGCGCTTAACTGTGAGATCGACAGTTGTTCAAGCGATTGCGACTGGACGATAGACTGAAGCGTTTCCCAACTCAGTTGTTGTGGCATAGCCGTTCATCGGTCTGGCGGAAATCAGTTGCTTATACCACTTGGCCGCCTAGAATGACAAAATCCAAGGCGCTTTTCCTACGGAGACCCCCATGTTCAACGCGATTCTGATTGACAAGAACCAAGCCGGTTATCAGGCCAGTTTGCAGGCGATTGACGACGCCCGGTTGCCGGAAGGCGATGTCACGGTGCGTATCGCCTACTCGACGATCAACTATAAGGATGGGCTGGCCATCACCGGCCAGTCGCCGGTGGTGCGCCAGTTCCCGATGGTTCCGGGTATCGACTTCGCCGGTACGGTCGAGGCCAGCGATCACCCGGCCTGGCGCCCCGGCGACCATGTGGTGTTGAACGGCTGGGGGGTCGGCGAAACGCATTGGGGCGGCTTGGCGCAGAAGGCGCGGCTCAAGGGCGACTGGCTGGTGGCGCTGCCGGCGGTGTTCAGTCCGAAACAGGCAATGATGATCGGCACCGCCGGCTATACCGCGATGCTGTGCGTTTTGGCCCTGGAAAAGCATGGCATTCGCCCGGCGGACGGCGAAATTCTGGTCACCGGCGCGGGCGGCGGGGTGGGCAGCGTCGCTATCGCGTTGTTGGCGAAACGGGGCTATACGGTGGTCGCTTCTTCGGGCCGGGCCGAGGCGCAAGCCGAGTATCTCAAGGCGCTGGGCGCTGGCGAAGTCATCGACCGGGCGATGCTGGCTGCGCCGGGCAAGCCGCTGGCCAAGGAGCGTTGGGCCGGGGCGGTGGATGCGCTGGGCAGTCACACTCTGGCTAATGTCTGCGCCAGTTTGAAATATCGCGGCGCGGTCGCCGCCTGTGGTCTGGCGCAAGGTCTGGATTTTCCCGCCAGCGTCGCGCCGTTCATCCTGCGCGGGGTGACGCTGTACGGGATTGACAGCGTGATGGCCCCGTCGATTGTGCGCAAGGAAGCCTGGGCGAGACTGGCTCAAGACCTGTCCCCGGCCCGGCTGGAGCTGATTGGCGCTCAGGATATCGCTCTGAAGGATGCGATTCAGGCCGGCCAGGCTATTTTGCAGGGCCAAATTCGCGGGCGGGTAGTGGTCGACGTCAACCGTTAGCGACAGTATTGATGTTTGAGGCGGCAGCCGTTGCCGCAGAGGTCGGTTAGTATGCGGACTCTAATTTTGCCTGCTAACGTGCCATTCATTAATGAATCGTCCACATCGCACCGAGGAACCGCTGATGAAACCTGACCTGTTTGAAAATCAACTGACCGGCGATGTCCGGGATTTCACCCGCCAGGTCTGGCTGGCCGGACTGGGCGCGTTCGCTAGGGCGCAGGAAGAAGGCGGCAAGGTTTTCGACGCCCTGGTTGAGGAAGGCCAGGCGATAGACGCGCAGATGAAAAAGGCGGCCAGCGACAAGGCCGAGCAGATGAAGGGCGGTCTCGAAGCGGTCAAGGGCAAGGTCGAGGAAATCCGCGATAAAGCCTCGGATGGCTGGAGCAAGCTGGAAGAAGTATTTCAAGCCCGGGTAGCGCGGGCGCTCGGTCGTCTGGGCGTGCCGACCCACGATGACATCCAGCAACTGTTTCAGCAGGTAGAGCAGCTCACCCGGAATATTCAGGAACTCAGCCAGACCGTGGATGTTGAAACGAAAGCGCGTAAAGCGCGTCTGGCTAAAACCGCTGAATCAACCTCTGCTCCCTGATCAACCGCCCCCGATTGCAAATTGACCGTTCGTCAGGCGCAAGGTAACTTAAGCGTTTACCTGCAACAGACGAACGGCATGAGCGCCACATTCCTCCTCTTTATTATTGTCACGACTCGGGTTGAGCCGCTCCGCCCGGCGCGGTCTGCGGCGCACCACCCGGGGCCAAACCGGCATGGCGGCTGAACTGATTAAGGCCTGCCAGGCCCGCGTCGAGCTGGCGCTGGATCAGCGTCTGCCCTCCGCTGATCTGCATCCCCGCCCACTGCATCAAGCGATGCGTTACGCCGTACTCGGCGGCGGCAAGCGCATTCGTCCGGTGCTGGTGTATCTAGCCGGCCAGGCGGTAGGCGCTGCGCCGGAAATCCTGGACGGCCCGGCCTGCGCGGTGGAGTTTATCCACGCCTATTCGCTGATCCATGACGATTTGCCGGCCATGGACAATGACGATCTGCGCCACGGCCAACCGACCTGTCACAAAGCTTTTGGCGAGGCGCTGGCGATTCTGGCTGGCGACGCCCTGCAAGCGCTGGCCTTCCAGACGCTCGGCCAGGACCCGGCGATGATCGCTGATGCGGGGTTGCGTTTGCGGATGCTCGGCGTGCTGGCCCAGGCCGCCGGCTCGCGGGGCATGGTCGGCGGTCAGGCGATTGACCTGACGGCCACCGGCCAGGAGTTGAGCCTGGCCGAGCTGGAAAACATGCATATCCATAAGACCGGCGCGTTGATCCGCGCCAGCGTGTTGTTGGGGGCGCTGAGTCAGCCGGCTGCCGAGCCGGCGCTGCTGGAGCGGCTGGATCGCTACGCCAAATGCATCGGCCTGGCCTTCCAAATCCGCGATGACATTCTCGATGTGGTGGGCGACACCACGACCTTGGGCAAACCGCAGGGTTCCGACCGGGCGCTGAATAAACCGACCTATCCGGCCTTGCTCGGCCTGGAAGGCGCCCGCGAACATGCGTACCTGTTGCATCAGGAGGCGCTGTCCAGCTTGAACGCTTTCGGCGATGAAGCCGACCCGCTGCGCTGGATCGCCGCCTATATCGTCGAGCGCCCGTCCTGACTGCGGGCGCTCGCTGCTGAACCTGGCCGCTCGATCAATCTTGTCGCGCCGCGAATGGACACGGACCTTTTGACCATGACTTTCAGTTCCACCTTGCCCCTTCTGGAGCAAATCGACGCTCCGGCGGATCTGCGCCGACTGCCAGAGGCGCGCCTGCCAGCGCTGGCGCAGGAATTGCGCGAGTTTCTCATTCAGACGGTCGCCCGCACCGGCGGACACTTCGCCGCCAATTTGGGCACAGTAGAACTCACTATTGCCCTGCATTACGTTTTTGACACCCCGGAAGACCGGCTGGTTTGGGATGTCGGCCACCAGACCTATCCGCACAAGATTCTGACCGGTCGGCGCACCCGCATGGAGACCTTGCGGCGCAAAAACGGCATCGCCGGATTCCCCAAGCGCTGCGAAAGCCCTTATGACAGCTTCGGCGTCGGCCATTCCAGCACCTCCTTGAGCGCCGCGCTGGGCATGGCAATTGCCGCGCAACGCGCCGGCAGCGACCGCAAGATCGTCGCCATTATTGGCGATGGCGCGATGACCGCCGGCATGGCCTTCGAGGCGCTCAACCACATCGGTCATTTAAAAAGCCATCTGCTGGTGGTGTTGAACGACAATGAAATGTCGATTTCACCGAATGTCGGCGGCTTGTCGGCGCATTTGACCCAACTGCTGTCCAGCCGGCTGTTTTCCAGCGTGCGCGAGGGCGGCAAGAAGGTGCTGAGTCATGTGCCGCCGGTGCTGGAGGTCGCCCGCCGCGCCGAGGAGCATGTTAAAGGTCTGTTGGCCCCGGAAAGCACCCTGTTTGAGGAACTGGGCTTTAACTACTTCGGCCCGGTGGACGGTCACGATCTGCCGACCTTGGTGTCTACCTTGCGCAATTTGCGGGCGCTGGACGGGCCGCGTCTGCTGCATGTGGTGACGCGCAAGGGCAAGGGCTACAAGCTGGCCGAGGACGAGCCGGTGGACTATCACGGCGTCGGAGCCTTCGATCCAGCCTGTGGGCTAAAGCCGACCCCGGCGGGTAGCGGACTGACCTACACGCAAATTTTCGGCGAATGGCTGTGCGACATGGCGGCGCAGGATGAGCGGTTGATCGGCATCACCCCGGCGATGCGCGAAGGCTCAGGACTGGTGGCGTTTTCCGAGCGTTTCCCGGAGCGTTATTTCGATGTGGCGATTGCCGAACAGCACGCCGTTACCCTGGCTGCCGGACTGGCCTGCGAGGGCCTCAAGCCGGTGGTGGCGATTTACTCGACCTTTCTGCAACGCGCCTACGATCAACTGATTCATGATGTCGCCCTGCAAAATTTGCCGGTGCTGTTCGCCATTGATCGTGCCGGTCTGGTCGGGCCGGATGGACCGACCCACGC
>JBDHRB010000181.1:0-5564 GCA_039807355.1 Candidatus Competibacteraceae bacterium | reverse complement strand
AAGCCGGCATCCCCGAAGACGACCCGCGTAATCCGGCGGTGATCGCCGACAACGTGGGCGATAATGTCGGCGACTGCGCCGGGATGGCCGCTGACCTGTTTGAAACCTATGCGGTGACCATTATCGCCACCATGCTGGTCGGCAGTCTGAGTGCGCAGACGTTCGGCGCGGATCTGCTCGCCAACGCGGTCGCCCTGCCGCTGGCCATGGGCGGGGTGTCGATTATCGCCTCGATCATTGGTTGCCGCTTCGTCCAGGCCCGCGACGGCGGAAAGATTATGAATGCGCTGTATCGCGGTCTGGCGGTGGCCGGGGGAATTTCCGCCCTGGCCTTTTTGCCGGTGATCTTGCTGCTGATGGGCGGCCCGCATCTCTGGGGGTTGTGGGGTTCGGCGCTGGTGGGGCTGGGCCTGACCGCGGCGCTGGTCATTTTCACCGAGTATTACACCGCGACTGAATACCGTCCGGTGCGCCACCTGGCCCAAGCCTGCACCACCGGCCACGCCACCAACATCATCGCTGGCCTGGCGGTGTCGATGAAGGCCACCGCGCTGCCGGTGCTGGCGGTTTGCCTGAGCATTGGCCTGGCCTATTCCTGGGCCGGTCTGTACGGTATTGCGATTGCCGCTACCGCGATGCTGTCCATGGCCGGGATCATTGTCGCCCTCGACGCTTACGGCCCGATCACCGACAACGCCGGCGGCATCGCCGAAATGGCGGAGATGGACGACAAAATCCGGGCGATCACCGACCCGCTGGATGCGGTGGGCAACACCACCAAGGCGGTGACCAAGGGCTATGCGATTGGCTCGGCGGCGCTGGCGGCGCTGGTGCTGTTCGCCGACTTCGAGCACAAGCTGCAACTGGCTTCTATTAAAGTTGACTTTTCCCTGACCGATCCGGTGGTGATCATTGGCCTGTTCATCGGCGGAATGATTCCGTTCCTGTTCGCAGCGATGGCTATGGAAGCCGTGGGCCGCGCCGCTGGCAGCGTGGTCATCGAAGTGCGCCGGCAGTTCCACGAAATCGCCGGCATCATGAGCGGCGCGACCAAGCCCGACTATTCGCGGGCGGTGGACATGCTGACCAAATCGGCGATCAAGGAAATGATTTTGCCCTCGTTGCTGCCGGTCTTGGCCCCGCTCATCGTTGCTTTCGGCATGACCTGGCTGATGGGGCCGGAGGCCGGGCCGAAAGCCTTGGGCGGATTGCTGATGGGGGCTATCGTCACCGGGCTGTTCGTGGCGATTTCCATGACCGCCGGCGGCGGGGCTTGGGACAACGCCAAGAAATACATCGAAGACGGCCATTACGGCGGCAAGGGTTCCGATGCGCACAAGGCGGCGGTCACCGGCGATACGGTGGGCGATCCCTACAAGGACACGGCTGGCCCGGCGGTGAATCCGCTGATCAAAATCATCAACATCGTCGCGCTGCTGATCGTGCCGCTGTTGGTGGCGGTGTCCTGACGCCGTGGCCGATCTGAGTCACTTCAACGCCGCCGGCGAGGCGCACATGGTCGACGTCGGCGGCAAGCAGGACACGCGTCGCATGGCCCTGGCCGAGGGCTGGATTGTCATGCAGCCGGCCACGCTGGAGCGCATCGTCGCCGGGTTGCACGCCAAGGGCGATGTGCTGGGCGTAGCGCGGCTGGCCGGGATCATGGCCGCCAAGCGCACCGCCGAATTGATTCCGCTGTGTCATCCCTTGGCCCTGACCCGGGTCGCCGTGGATTTACAACCCGTCCCGGAGCGTCAGGCGGTGCGTTGCCAGGCGACGGTGGAGAGCGAAGGGCGCACCGGGGTGGAGATGGAAGCCCTGACCGCGGTGCAGATCGCCTTGCTCACGGTTTACGACATGTGCAAGGCGGTGGATCGGGGGATGATCCTGACCGAGATTCGCTTGCTGGAGAAGAGCGGCGGTCAGTCGGGACACTGGCGGGCGGCGGCGCAGCCATGAGCGATGCGCAGTATATCGTCGATCAACCGGCGCTGGCCGCGTTCTGCGCCGAGCTGCGCGGCGCTGACTGGCTGGCGCTGGATACCGAGTTTATCCGCGAGCAGACCTATTACCCGCAGTTATGCCTGATCCAGGTCGCCAGCGCCGGGCGGATCGCCTGCATTGATCCGCTGGCGCTGCCGACCCTGGAGCCGCTGCTGGCGATCTTGTACAACCCGAACGTGATCAAGGTGCTGCACGCCGCTTATCAGGATTTGGAGGTGTTCTATCACCTGTGCGGGGCAGCGCCGACGCCGATCTTCGACACGCAGTGCGCCGCTGCGTTGTTGGGCTACGGTCAGCAGCTTGGATACGCCGCGCTGGTCCAGCAACTGCTGGGGGTGAGCCTGGAAAAACATTACACCCGGGTCAACTGGCGTCAGCGCCCGCTGGCCGCCGACTGGCTGGCCTACGCCGCCGATGATGTGCGTTATCTCCGGGACATTTCCCTGCGCCAGCAAGCCCTGCTGGCCGAACGCGGGGCGCTGCCGGTTTTTCAGGAGACGTGCGCGGCGCTGGCGGATCCGGCGCGCTATCAGCCGCAGCCGCAGGAAGCTTGGCGGCGGGTGCGCGATCATCAACGCCTGCGCGGCGTCCGGCGCTGCGCGGTTTTGCAGGCGCTGGCCGCCTGGCGGGAAGAGCAGGCGATGCGCGATGACCGACCGCGCCGCTGGATTTTGCAGGACGGCCCGTTGCTGGAACTGGCCTGGGTTCTCCCCGCTGATCTGGAGAGTCTGGCGCGGATTCGCGGACTGCCGCCAGCCACGCTGCGCCGTCATGGCCGTACTTTGCTGGCGCTGATCGCCGCGATAACCGAGCCGGAATAGACCCGCCGCGCCAGGGTTCAGGCCGGATTCATCTTGCCAGGCGGATACTGCGCTTGAATCAAGGTGGGTGTTTGTGGGTCTTTTGGCGGCGGCGTTATCGCCGAGGCGCTCGGCAGCAGGAAGCGCCGCCGGCTTTTTTTAACCAGGCCCCACACAAGTCGGGTTCTTTTGGAGGTTCTATGCACAGGCCATTCAAATTTGCTTTATTGGCGATGGCGCTCGGTCTGGGTACGGCGTGTGCGCCGCCGCCGCCCGGCGCGCCTCCCAACTATTACACCACCGGCGGTGCGCTGATGGGCGCGGCGGCGGGCGCGGCAGTCGGTCACGCCATTGACCCGACCGGCGGCGCGGTCACCGGTGCGCTGGGCGGGGCGTTGATCGGCGGGGCGGTCGGCAATCAGATGGATTATCAGAATCAGGAGATCAATAACCTGCGCGGCGGTTATTACTCAAACGATTACTATTATTCCAGGCCGCCGCCCCGTTATTACCGTCGTTACGGGCCGCCGCCCGGCTACTACGGGCCACCGCCGTACTGATATAACCCGCTGAGTCGGTTTCTCGCCGGCTCAGCCAGCGAGAAACCCGTTTTGCCCGCCAGGCTCCTCACACTCGCCCTGCCTTGCCGCCTCTCTCTGTCTTCCGCCGCTCGCGTTTTCCCTCATCGTCTCCGCCGCCCCTGACTCTAGCGGACCAGTTTGGCCCCATTGAAATCCGTGTTTGTCATTCATGAATGACAAATATCTTTTTTTTATCCAAGTTATGCCGTTTGCCGGAACCAGAATGTTCATTCTGGCGCACATTTTCATAAAAAAACAATAAATTTCAGGCATATCGATTGCATGAGTCTTGACGAAGGCTTTTTGGCCGAATTTATCAATCGTCAAGTTAACCATGCAGGAAACGCCCTTTCCCCGCAATGCGCTGGACCACAGCGATCTACTGGCGCTCCCGGTTTTACCGGCAATCATGCGGACTTTGCTGGAAACGCTGAACGGAGAAGGCGCTGATTTCCAGAAACAGATGCAGTTGCTGATTTGCGATCCGGTTCTGAGCGCACGTCTGCTGGCTATGTCCAGTTTATCGACGTTACCGGTCACGCCAACCGGGCAACGCCTGCAAGCGGCGCTGGGTCCGACCACAGTCAGAACGCTGATCGTTACCACCGCCCTGCAGCAATCCCGCTTCCCGCTGCCTGCGCCAGTGCTGAACCGGTTCTGGCGTCATGCCCTGCGCTGCGCCCGCCTCGCCCGGCGGCTGGCCGAAATCACCGATTATCCCGATCCCGAAGAAGCCTACCTGTGCGGCCTATTGCACGATCTCGGCCAGTTGATCATCAGCGTTCATTCCGCTGCGGCTCCCGATGAGCTTTACGCCCTGGGCCGCGTCGCCCGGACGCCGAGCGAGGCGGTGAATCTGGAACAGCGGCTGTTTGGCGTCGATCACTGCGCCCTGGGCGCGGAACAAAGCGAAGCCTGGCGATTGCCGGCATGGTTCGCCGACGCGATCCGTTTTCATCACCTGAACGCTGAAGCATTGCGTGGCGCGCACCCCCTGCTGCGCCTGCTCCAGGTCGCCAACCTCCTCAGCCAGAACCACGAACCCTCGGCAGATGACTTGGCCGACGCCGAAGTCCTGCTGGAACTGCGTCCAGCGACCCTGGAATCGGTGCGTGCCGAGATCGTGCGCGAAGTTGAACAACTGGCGATGGAACTCAGCATCGCCGCGACTGAAGATGTCGCGGAACCGCCGCTGGTTCGCGCTCCGCTGGAGTCTCCCCTCCGCGAGATCGCCCTGATAGACGCGGTGCGCAACGAATTGAACGGCGCTGAGAACCGGGCGGCCTTGCGGGAAGCCGTGAAGCGTTGCGCAACCCTGCTCACTGATCTGACCCCGGTGGATTTCTTCTACTGCGATGCGCCTGCCGGGATGCTGCGCGGCAGCCCTTCGGCGCAGTGGCCGGATGGATTCGTCATCGACGCCCGGAGCGCTGCCCTAAAGCTGGCGCTACAGGAACGACGGATCAGTCATTCGCTCGATTCGGCTATTCCCCCCGGCGTCATCGACCGTCAGTTGGCCCGGCAGTGGGGTTGCGCAGGCGTCTGGCGTCTGCCGCTCTATGCGGGCGAACGCTTGCTGGGGATCGTGGCTGCTGGCGTCTCACCCGCCCAACTGCCGCGCCTGCTGCGCCGGGAACGGTTATGGCGACAGTTCGCAGCGACGGCGGCGGCGGCGCTGGCCGCGCAGGAACAGCGGGACACTTTGCAGCGCCGCGCCCAGGAAGAGCGTGAACTGCTGGAACAACAACGGTTGCGGGCGGCGATCCATGAAATCTCCAATCCGCTGACCATTGTGCGCAACTCGTTATATCTGCTATCCGCCCGGCTGGGGGAGCCGGCGGCTGAAGAACTGCGCACCTTACGGGAAGAAATGGAGCGGGCCAGCCGCATCCTGTTGCGTCTCGCTGAAGCGGATGAATCAGCGGAAGAATCCGGCTTCGACCTGAAGCGGACCCTGTGCGATCTGGCGCGGGTGTTGGATGAAGCGCTCTGTCGGCCACGCGGCATTCAACTGCATCTTCAACTCGCGGAGGGGCTGCTGCTGAGACAAGGCCGCGATGCAGTCCAGCAAATTCTGCTGAACTTGGTGCGCAACGCCGCCGAAGCCTTGGACAAGGGCGGCTGCATCACCGTGACCACGCAAAACGGTATCCATCTGCATGGACGCCGGTATCTGGAA
>JBDHRB010000180.1:0-5569 GCA_039807355.1 Candidatus Competibacteraceae bacterium | reverse complement strand
CCCCCGCCACGCTTCATCAGCCCCGCCGGCCAACAGTCGGTGGAACAGTCCGCTGGTAAAAGCCCAGGTATCCAGCGCCATCAGCCCCGGCTCCAGACCTGGACGCAACGTTCCCTGCTCCTGCGCCCGACGGTAAGCCGCGTCGATCTTGCTGAGAAAATCCAGCACCGGCCGATTGACTTCGGCCTGCACGGCGGCGAATTCATCCACATATTCGCAGCGCAGCATCATGATCTCGAACATTTGCCGGACTTCCGGGCAGCTTTCCAGGCTGTGAAAAAATTCAATAATCGCCTGTTCGACGCCCGCAATCGGATCGGACAACCCTTCCGCCAACAACAGGCTGTCGGTGCGGGTCAACAAGGGCAGCGAGGTTTGTTCACGCAGAGCAAAAAATAAGTCGGCCTTGTTGGCGAAATGCCAATAGACCGCGCCACGGGTCCCCCCCGCCGCTTTGGCGATGTTTTCCAGCGAAGTGCGGCTGACTCCGCGTTCGTGGAACACCTGACGAGCGGCGTGGATAATCTGCTGGCGAGTGCGCTCCGCCGCTTCTTTGGTCTTGCGAGCCATGCGCTGTTTTCCTGGCTGAAGCTGAACCAATAAACCCTATTTACATACATACACGATTGTATATAATTTCGCAACTCTTGTCGATTTTTGGAGATCACCGTGTTCCGCATCCCGCCAAGCCGTTCCCCCAGAGCGCGTCCCCTGCTCTACAGTCTGGTCTTGCTGACTGCACTGGTTTCTGGCTGCTCGAAATCGGGAGGGGATACGCACACCGCCGCCCCGCCCGCCGCCCCACCGCCCCTGCCAGTGACGGTCATCGCGGTGCAGCCGGGGTCTGTTCCCATCGCGGTTGAAGTCATGGCCCAGACCGAAGGGGCCAAGGAAACCCAAGTGCGCGCCCAGGTCGGCGGCATTCTGGTCAAACAGCTCTATCAGGAAGGCGCGCCGGTGAAAGCCGGACAGCCGCTGTTTCAGATCGACCGCAAGCCTTATGAAATCGCTCTGGCCCAAGCCCGCGCCAATCTGGCGGAAGCCAAGGCCAAGGTCGAACAAGCGGAACGGGAAGAAACCCGGCTGCGCGGACTGCTGGACAAGCAATACATCAGCCGCAAGGCCTATGACGACGCGGTTTCCGACCGCGCCATGGCCCAAGCCGCCCAGCAGGCCGCAGAAGCGGCGGTGGGCCAGGCGGAGTTGAATCTGTCCTACACCACGGTCACCGCGCCGGTGGCTGGCCTTTCCAGCCGCGCCGTCAAATCCGAAGGCAATCTGATCTCCACTGGGGATGACAGCCTGTTGACCTCGATCCACCAGTCCAACCCGATCTGGGTCGGCTTCAGCCTGTCCGAAAGCGATACGGCGCAGCTGCCGGGCAGGCGCTTGACCCGGCAGACCGTGACCGGAGTTGAATTAAAGCTGCCCGACGGCTCGATCTATCCCCCGAAGGGCCAACTCAATTTCCTGGCCAGCAGCATTGATCCGACTCTGGGCACCCAGCGGTTTCGCGCCGAATTTAAAAATCCCGACGGGGCGCTGTTGCCCGGCCAGTTTGTCCGCGCCCGGATTCTGGCCGGCGAACGGGAAAACGTGTTTCTGGTTCCTCAAGCGGCGGTGACGCAAACCGATCAAGGCTATCTGGTGTTCATCGCCGACGCGGAGAACAAAGTCGCGCCGCGCCCGGTGCAGGTCGGAGAATGGCAAGGCAAGGACTGGGTGATTCTCGGCGGCTTGCAAAGCGGGGATCGGGTGATTGTGGACAATCTGATGAAGCTGCGGCCCGGCGCTTCCGTCGCGCCGCATCCGCCGCAAACCGCGCCGTCGCCACCACCAGCGGCGGGCGCAGCGGATAAACCCGCGCCTGCATCGCCGACGCCTTCCGCCGAACGCAAGAGTTGAGGGAAGCGCACCATGTCCCGATTTTTCATTCACCGCCCGATTTTCGCCTCGGTTATCTCGATCATCATCGTCATCGCCGGGCTGATGGCAGCGCGGGTGCTGCCGGTCGCCCAGTACCCGGAAATCGCCCCGCCGACGGTCATTATCAGCGCGACCTATCCGGGGGCTTCGGCAGAAACGCTGGCGCGCACGGTCGCCGCGCCGATTGAAGAACAGCTCTCCGGGGTCGAAGGGCTGATCTATTTTAGTTCCACCGCCGCGTCGAACGGTCAAGTCACCATCACCGCGACCTTTGAGGTGGGCGCTGATATCGACATGGCCACGGTGAATGTCAACAACCGGGTGAAGATCGCTGAACCGCGCCTGCCGGATGTGGTGCGCCAATACGGGGTGAGCGTGCAGAAACGCTCCAACGACATCCTGCTGGTGGCGACGTTCACTTCGCCGGATAACAGCCGCAGCTCGTTGTATCTATCCAACTATGTACTCGCCAATGTTCTCGACGATCTGAAGCGCCTGCCCGGCGTCGGCGACGCGCAGATTTTCGGCGCGCAGGATTATTCGATGCGGGTGTGGCTAAAGCCGGACCGCATGGCCCAGTTGGGCGTCACCACCACCGACGTGGCCCAAGCCATCGCCGCCCAGAACAAGCAGAACGCCGCCGGCAAGATCGGCCAGGAACCGGCCCCGGAAGGCCAGCAACTGGTGTACACGGTCAATGCCAAAGGCCGGCTGATCTCGCCCGAACAATTCGGCGACATCATCGTCCGCGCTGAAGGCCCCAGCGGGGTGTTGCGCCTGCGCGACATCGCCCGGGTTGAACTGGGTGCGCAGAACTATGACGCCTCGACCCGGCTGCTGGGCAAGCCGGTGATCGGCATTGGCATTTTCCTTCAGTCCGGGGCCAATGCCCTGGATGTCGCTCAATCAGTGCGCACCCGGCTGGAGGAGTTGAAACAGAAATTCCCCTCCGGCGTCGATTACGTCATCCCCTTCGACACCACCAAGTTTGTTGACGCCTCAATCCGCGAAGTGGTGAAGACGCTGGTGGAGGCGCTGCTGCTGGTGGTGGCGGTGGTCTATCTGTTCCTGCAAAGCTGGCGGGCCACGCTGATTCCGATGGTGGCGGTGCCGGTGTCGCTGATTGGCACCTTCGCCGGGTTGTGGGCGCTGGGTTTTTCCATCAACACCCTGACCCTGTTCGCCATGGTGCTGGCGATTGGCATTGTGGTGGACGACGCCATCGTGGTGCTGGAAAACGTCGAGCGGTTGATGTCGGAACAGAAGATGTCGCCGATGGACGCGGCCATTGAAGCGATGCGCGAAGTCTCCGGGGCCGTGGTGGCGATTGTGCTGGTGCTGTGCGCGGTGTTCATCCCGGTCAGCTTCCTCGGCGGCATCGCCGGCCAGCTTTATCAGCAATTCGCGGTGACCGTGGCGATTTCCGTGGTGCTGTCCGGCATCGTCGCGCTGACCCTGACCCCGGCGCTGTGCGCGTTGCTGCTCAAGGCGCAGCATGAAGAGTCGAAGCTGTTTGCGCCGTTCAATCGCCTGTTCGAGTGGTTCACCCGTTCCTACACGCGCACGGTGAATCTCACTCTGCATCACCGGATCATCGGCGCGGTGGCGTTTACCCTGATCATCGGCGGCTGCGTGTTGCTGTTCCGCGCCGTGCCCGGCGGCTTCGTGCCTGCGGAAGATCAAGGGTTTCTCATCAGTGCGCTGATGCTGCCGGACGGGGCCAGCCTGCAACGCACCCAGGCGACCGGTCAGCAGTTTCAACAGATGATCGTCCAGAACCCGGCGGTGGATCGAGTGTTTGTCATTGCCGGCTTTGACCTGATCGGCGGCGGCCAGAAAACCAGCGCCGGTACCGTGTTTATTCCGTTGAAAGATTGGGATCAACGTATCGCTGTCGCCGATGACCTGGCCAAGCAGTTCATGGGTCTGGGGATGCGCCTGCCGGATGGACTGGGACTGGTGTTCAACCCGCCGGCGATTCGCGGTCTGGGCGCGGCGGGCGGCTTCGAGGCCTATGTCCAGGCCCGGGGCGAGAGCGATCCCCGCAAGCTGGCGAGCGTCGTGCAAACCTTTATGGAGGCGTTGAAACAGCGCCCGGAACTGACCGGGATCAACACCTTTTTCCGCCCGACTTCGCCGCAACTCTATGTGGAAGTGGACGAAGCCAAGGCGATGTCGCTGGGCATTCCGGTGTCCGACGTGTACCAGACGCTCCAAGCGACCATGGGCGCGTTGTATGTGAATGATTTCAACTTCACCAACGGTCGCACCTACCGGGTGCAAATCCAGGCCGACGCGCCGTTTCGCGCCGATCCGAAGGACTTAGGCCAGGTGTATGTGCGCTCGGCGCAAGGCGCGATGGTGCCGGTTTCGGCGCTGATCAGTGTTCAATCCATCGTCGGCCCGGAACAACTGGAACGCTTCAACGGCTTCCTGGCGGCCAAGGTGCTGGGCAATTCCCTGCCGCAAATCAGTACCGGCGATGCGCTGCGCATCGTCGAAGCGGTGGCTCAGGAAGTGCTGCCCGCCGGCTATGAGCTGGCCTGGACTGGGCAGGCGTTTCAGGAAAAGCGCACCGGCTCGACCTCCGCAGTGGCTTTCGGCTTCGGCATCATCATGGTGTTTCTAATTCTGGCGGCTCAGTATGAAAAGTGGTCGTTGCCGCTGGCGGTGATTCTGGCGGTGCCGTTCGCCTTGTTTGGGGCGCTGGCGGCGGTGATGATCCGGGGGATGCCCAATGACATCTATTTCCAGATCGGCCTGGTGGTATTGATCGGACTGGCGTCAAAAAATGCCATTCTGATCGTCGAATTCGCCGCGCAGAAACAGGCGGAGGGGATGAGCGTACTGGATGCGGCGCTGGAAGGGGCGCGATTGCGTCTGCGCCCGATTGTCATGACCTCGCTGGCGTTCATTCTCGGCGTGTTCCCGCTGGTCATTTCCACCGGCGCGGGTTCCGCCGCCCGGCGCTCGATGGGTACTGGGGTATTTGGCGGAATGCTGGCGGCGACCTTCATCGCCACGTTGTTCATCCCGATGTTCTTCACTTGGCTGTCCGGGCGCAAGGCGTCGCGGGTGGCGATGGAACATGCGCACATTGTTGCGGAAGAGACTCCGAAATAGGGAAACAGCGAGTAAGTCCCGCAAGCACTGGAACGCCATTAAAAACAAACAGGCTTTGGATAGCCGTCTGATTCACTATGTAAAACGGCGTTTTTTGGAAAAAGAAACGACAAGTACGCCCAATGATTTGGATCAATGGTTTGAAAATGTGCTGTCTGATCCGAACACCCATGTCTTTCAATCCCTGAAAAAAGGTGATGATGATGGGTCGGAAAATGGTGATTGATTTCTACAGTTACGGCTATGAGGTCTCGGTGAATGGTGCCGGGGCGAAAGATGGGGTAGAACCCGCCGACATCGAAACTCCGGGCTGGTTTCCGCATTTTCCTCACTACAACGAAGATGCCCAGGGGCGTTTGCTCTATCTAATATCAGCCGATCACGGCCAGCCTGGCGAATGTGCGCTATGACGTGAACTGGCTGCGCGACCATCCGCGTCCGCATTTTGGCGAGGTGTTTGAAGCGGTGGACATCATGGATGTGGGCGATCTGGATCATCCGCGTCGGTTGAATACCCTCC
>JBDHRB010000179.1:0-5580 GCA_039807355.1 Candidatus Competibacteraceae bacterium | reverse complement strand
CGCGCAGGGCGTGATCGACTTTGCCGGCCAGCGCGTCGAGGCGGTGGATGATGGCGACTTCCTGGCGGATGCTGTCTTCGCGGCGCTGGTATTGCAGGGGCAAATCGCACAGCAGTTGGGTCAGTCGGGCCTCGTTCGAGCGCACCGTCGTATCGAGCGCGGCGAAGCTGCTGCGCCATTGCTGGCTGGACTGTTCGCGGTGCGCTTCCATGACCTCAAAGCGCAAATCAAGGCGCTTTTCGATCTGGGTGAGCAGCAGCCGACCCAGGCCAAGCAGCATCAGGATCAGCGCCCCGGTCAGGCCGCCGATCAGGCTCAACCATTCCCAGGTGTTCAGGATCAGGTTCACCCGTTGCGCTCCCATTCGACAGGATCAGCAACGTCACGCCGATCAGGATCAGCCCGGCGAGCAGGGTCAGGATCATCCGGCGCAGCAGGCGGGCGCTGCGGATCATCACGGGGGGTTCGTTCCACCCAATCAAGCGGCGGTAAGTGGACATCCACACGGCGCGGGGCCTCCGAGAGCAGAATGCCGAGCAGGCCGGCGACGGCCATGCCGACGGCGGTGATGGAATCCC
The DNA here is from genome assembly GCA_039807355.1 of Candidatus Competibacteraceae bacterium. Lineage (GTDB taxonomy): Bacteria > Pseudomonadota > Gammaproteobacteria > Competibacterales > Competibacteraceae > UBA2383. Next base: position 5,002 of record JBDHRB010000179.1, on the reverse strand, counting down.
AGAGTTCCGGGCGGATCGACACGCCCAGGGCGGCGAGCAGCCAGATCAGACCGCGCCAGGTGCTGGGTTCGCGCAGACGGGTGAGCAGCCAGTTCATCGCGGCAGTCCGTCGCGCAGAAACAGGGCGCGTTCCGCCTGACGCCGGCGGGTCAGGCCGGGGAGGACTTCTTTCTTTCCGGTCTTCGGGTTGCGGGCTTTGTCCCAGACCAGAAATTGCTCGGCGGCGCTGGTGTAGAGTCCGGCGCGCAAGTGACGGTAGAGGGTGGAACCGGCGAATGCGCTATAGCCGACGTTAAAAATGAAGCTGATCAGGGCGTCGATCATGCTTTGGGTTAGGCGCACCGGGACGCTGCGCGACAGCCAGTCCGCAAAGCGCGTGGCGTCTTTTTTCAGCAGCGCCTCGGCTTGCGCTTCGGTCAGCGGCGGGGTGATCCGGTCGTCGGAGGTGATCCGGTGGCCCCAGCCGATGGTGTTGTGGCCGGCGGGACAGCGGTAGGGTTCCGGCGCAAAGCCGCCGTTTGGGCCTTGCTCGAACTGTTTGAGCAGGGCGTAACAGGCGTCGCTGGGGGTGATGTCGGGCCAGTCGTCCGGTCGGTTCACCAGTCATCTCCAGTAGGGGTTCGTGAGGAACCAGCCTACCGGAGGCGTGGCGGGACTGCTTTTCAGGCGGTTTAAGAATTAGAATCGAACAGGGACGGCTGGCGGGCCTGGCGCTGACGGGCCAGGATGTCGTAAATCTGCGTGGCGCTGAGGCGGTAGCGATGGGCCAGTTCGCCGACGTTGTAGCCGTTGAAGGCGCGGGCGATGGCGGCATCCCGGCGGGCGCGGGCCAGGCCATCCTGCTTGGGGATGTAAATCTGGCAGCCTTCGTAGGTCTGGCTGATGTCGTTGGCCTGCGCCAGGGCGAGGCGCTGGGCGGTCTCGGCGGGCAGGTGTTGGCTCAGGCGAGCGTAGAACAGACAGGCCAATTCGGCGAGGAGGGGCGGGTAAGGGTCGGGAAGTTGCATCCGGCGCTACTCCTGTCAGCAGGATGCGCCGGAGGATAACACAGGCGGTTAGTCGGTCGGCAGTTGGGCGAGAATCAGGCGCAGGAAGCCGGCGAGATTTTCGGGGTCAAGGCTGTGCAGGTCGCCGTTCGGGGCGGGCGGAATATGGCACAGCACGTTCTCCAGACAGGCCAGCGCACAGCGGGCGTCCGTCAGTTTCTCATTGGCGTCGCGGGTATCCGCCGGGGTCGGGAAGGGAATCGGTGGGTTCATCGCCTAGCCCTCCAGCGTCAGCGCCATCTGCGGCGCGGTCGGCAACAGGCCGCAGGCTTCGATGCGCCGGACGTTGCGCCGGACGTTGCGCAGGTGGCGGGCGGTCAGCAGGCCGATTTCGACATGGTTCAGGCCCAGCCGCTTGTAGCGGGCGATCTTGCCCCACACCGGTTTGACCTGGAGCAGTTCGGCATGGCAGGCGGCGAGTTGAGTTTGCAGGCGCGTCAGGTCGGCCTGCTGGCCGCGAGCCAGGGCCTCCAGCCGGTTGAACTCCTCGATGTACGCGACCTTGACCGCCATCGCCTTGCACCCGGTGTAGCCCATCGCCACCAGCATGAACCCGTCGCGGGCCAGGCGGTACATCGGCTTTGGAATCGCAAAGCCGAGGCTGTTGGGAACGGTATATTCAGAGAGCCCAAAATTGGGCTTTCCGACAGAATCAGGCACTTGCGTCAAAATCTCCTCAATATCGCGCAAAACATGCTTGTGCTGCTTGTCGAACGCTGCGGCGATTTGCAGGGAGGTGACGACCGGTTTGCCGTCGATGACGGCGAGCGGGGTAATGCGAGCGACATCAGACATGGGAAAGCACCTTTCATTTCTCTGAAATGCCCTGGGCAGAAGGGCGACCGGGAGTTCAGAACCGCGAAAGGACGGCGGGCGCTATTCAATCTATTCACGCCCCTCCCGGTCATCGAGGGATGAACGGCAGGCACAAAAAAACCGCTAACTGTCGGGTGCGGGGCTTCCGCCATATGAGGAGTTTTCGACGCTCCAAGGGAGAGGATACGTCCGCGCCCGTGTGGGGTCAAGGGTGGTTGGGTGGTTGGGTGATTGGGTGATTGGGTGATTGGGCGATTGGGTCGTTGGGTGATTGTTGGGTGATTGTTGGGTTATTGTTGGGTTATTGTTGGGTTATTGTAGAGACAAGGCATGCCTTGTCTCTACCGTCTCTACGCAGGTCGCGCCGGTTCTTCCAGCTCGGCGATCAGCGCATCAATCACCAAAAAGGCATCGGCCAGCAAATCCAGGGCGCGGGCATCGGGTTCATCGGTCAGGTACGCCTCAATTTTCGCGCACAAAATAATAACCTGCTCGCTCAGATCAAAGGCATACGATTCAGCGATTTCAGTCATGGGGTTCAGGCTCTACGGCAAGGTCAGTGGAGAGGCCACGCAGCGCCCGCGCCAAACTGCGAAATTCAGCCGGCGGCGCGGTGCGTTGCGGCGGCGCGGGCACGGGTTGCGCATTCTGTGTAGGAGACATGCGGTTTCCGTTATCCGGCCTTTCCATGGATTGTTGGGCGTGATGGAGCAGCGCGGCGACGGTCTGCATTCCTGCGCCGGCATCGCTCCGAACCACCGCCCGGCGCTGCGCTTCGATCCGGCTTTCCTGTTCCGCCTCGGCGCGGTCGGTCATCCCGGCAATGATTTCCAGCAGATAACCGTGACTTTTTAGCGGCAGGGGCAGGTTTTTCCGCTCCAGAACCGCATCCAGGGCGGACGCCCAGACCGCGTGCGGCGCGGGCCAACTGCGCCCATTCCGCCGAATCTGTCCGGCGTCGATCATCGTCTGGAGTTCCGCCAGCAGGCCGGCGGCGCGCTCCCAGGTCAAGCTGCGCTGCGCCGGGCGGAACAGGCCCAGATAGCGCAGCAGCCGGGGGCCGAGCGAGGCCGGCAGGGTCAGCGCCGTAGCCACTGCTTGCCGGGCGGCCACGTCGTTGAGCAGCGCCTCCAGACTCAACGTCGCGCCGCAGCAGGGGCAGGTCAGGCGCATGGCCCGGCGGCGCGCTGTTGCCGCCGTTTCTGGTCATAGGTCAAGGCGGCGACGACCCGGCGCAACTGGTCGGCATCGCAGAAACTGATCGCGTCGAGGCCGAACATCTTGCGGGCCATGCCGTCCACATAGGCCCAGGGGCGCTGGGCGTCGGCGAGCAACGCTTCGATCTTGTTGATCAGCTTGGCCCGGTCGGCGGGCGGCGTGACCGGTTTGCGGTGATTTTTCGGGCGGAAGCCGATCCGGTACAGCTCATCAATCACCACGCGGCGCTGCACGGCGGTCAGGTCCGCCGCCGAGCGTTTGCCGGTCAGGCGTTCCAGCAGGTCGCGGTAGGTGTCGTCGTCCAGACCGAGGGTGCGTTTCCCGGTCTGGATGCGGCGGATTTCACGGGTGCGCAGGGATTCAAAGGCGCTGTTGGGCATGATTAACGCTCCCACAGCGCACGCAGTTTGCGCGTCTCTTCCAGGCACTTCTCGACTTCGTTGAAAATCACGCGCAGTTGCGCCGTGTGCTTCTCGCGCTCTTCCCGATAATCGTCATGCAGGGCGTCTATCGTCGCGGCGAAATCGCGCTGGAACCGCTCAAACAGCGCCGCCACGCCGCTCGAATCGGCAGACGGCTGGGGAACGGCAGGATTGCGGGCGAGCGGGCGCGGACTTCCCGTCAGCGCCGCCAGCAATTCGCGCTTATCCAAGACAAAAATCTCGCCGTTGCCGTTCCTGATGCGATGGCCGGGGGTCAAGCCCCACTTTGTGACGAACCATTGCGCTGTCTGGTCGGTCCGAATGAGTTTGATCTGCCGCAACTGGGTTGTTGTGACAGTATCGCCTGGCAGGGCTTCGATTTGCTGCATAATGGGGTTGTTCAAAGGAGTCTCTCAAGTTTCAGGTTGCGCCCGTCCGTCATGACGGGCGCGGGCTAACGGTCTCCCCCCTTTGAAAAAGGGGGGCTGGGGGGGTTACGGGCTACGCCACTTCCTCTAATGCCGTCTCAAACGGCAGAACGATAAATTCCTCTTTCTGCGTGATGCTGATGCCCTTGATATGGGCCACCACCTCCGGCTCGGCGAGGATCGCTTCCTTGTTCACCTCCTCCTTCAAGCGAATGAACCGATCCAGACCGGCCTGCCTCAAGTAATCCAACACCACATCTACGGCGCGGATCACCACCTTGGGCGGGGTCATGCGCCACTTCACTTCGCCGCTGGCGAGGTGGGCGTACTTGACCTTGCCGCCCTGGGTGAGCGCGTCGCGGTTCGCCTCACACCACAGATGCACGCCCTCGGTCAGCGCCCGGATTTTCTCCAGATGCGGCGCGGCCTGGGTTTCCCACGCCTCGCGCACCTTCGCCAGATCATCATTCATCGCCGCCTCAATGCGGACTCGATCGCGCTGATGACGGCCAATCGCCGCAATCGCTTCAATCACCTCTTCTTTGCTTTGCGGTACGGATACCGCCACCGCGTCGGTCTTCATGCGCGTCGTGGGGGATTTGCTCATTGTTCAGTCTCCGGGACAGGGTTACGGGATTCGAAACGACGGGGTTCCAGCGCCAAACGCTCCAAGGCCAGGGCCATCTGCCAGACGCGCCATTCGATGTCGGCGCGTTGCGGCATACAGAGGGTTTTCCCCCAGTGGATCAATTCGCGGACATCCGGGTGGGGGTTGCGGGTCATGGCCGGGCCTCCATCTCCATCCGCCGCAACCGTTCGGCGCGGCGGCGTTGCCAGACGCGCATCCATTGCCGGTCTTCCTCTGTGCAGCCGGCTTCTTCGAGTTTCTTACTGGGCGTGAAACAACGCCCCTGCTGGCGCGACCCGATCAGCTTGGCGCGACGTTTCGCCACCTGGTGATAGGTGACGCCCAGCTCGCGGGCCATCGCGGCTATAAACGCCCCGGCGCGGTACAGTTCCACTATCCGGGCGTCTTCTTCCGGGGTAAATTCCCGGCGCGAGGTTTCCCGCC
>JBDHRB010000178.1:0-5584 GCA_039807355.1 Candidatus Competibacteraceae bacterium | reverse complement strand
GACGGTGATGCAGCACATCGTCAATCCGCGCCAGTTGCCCTTTGATGGTCTGCAATTCGCCGCCGAAGTTGACCAGACCCTGAAGCGGGGCGGAAAAGTTGTTGAGCAGGGCTTGAAAGGCCACCAAACCGCCCAGGGTCAGCGAACCGTCAATCACCAGAAAGCCGCCGAGGCCGAGAATGGCTACGGTGGAAAGCGCGGCCAGCAGCACCGGAACTACGGAAATCAGCGTGGTGGTCGCCGCCAGTTCTTGTTGCGCCCCCAGATATTTGGCTTGCAGGCCAGCCCATTTGGCGAAGAAATCGCCTTCCGCGCCGCTGGCTTTGAGGGTTTCGATCAACTGAATGCCGCTGATCGACGCCGCGCTGAGTTTGCCCTGTTCGGTGACCAGTTTTCGGCTGCTGTCGGCGCGACGCCGCGCCACCGCTTTCAATGCGGCGAAATTCAACAAGGTCAGGCCGACGCCGACCACGGTCAAGCCCACGTCGTAGGCGAGCATCACCGCCGCGTAAAACACCAGGGTGATCAGGCCGACGATGTTGCTGGCCATCTGCCCGGACAGCAGGGCGGCCACTTGATCGTTGGCGGCGACCCGGTTGCTGATGTCGCCGGGGTAACGCTGGTTGAAAAACGTCACCGGCAAGCGCAGGACATGCCAGAAAAATTGCGCCGAGGCGCTCAGGGACAGCTTGATTTCCAAACGGGCCAGATAGAACTGTTGCAGCCAGGTCAGCAAGCCGTTGAGAACGGCGGTCGCGCCCATGCCGATCAGCAGCGGCATCAGCCAGCGTTCACTGCCGCCGATCAGGATGTCGTCGATGAAGACTTTGGAAAACACCGGGATGACCAGACCGGGCAATACCAACAGCAGGGTGACCAGCAGCACATAGAGCAGGGCGTGTTGCGAACCAGCCAGCCGCTGGCGCAGCGGGGCGATCAGGCTGGGACGCTGGCCGCCGCGTTGAAACTCCGGGGTGCATTCAAAGACCAGGCAGACCCCGGTAAAGGCCGAGTCGAATTCCTGGACGCTGACCGTGCGCGGGCCGCTGGCCGGGTCATTCAGCCAGACCTTGTTGCGTCGCCAGTCGATGCCTTCCAGAACCAGAAAGTGGTTGAAGTTCCAGAAAATAATCATCGGGAACGGGCGCTCGGCGAGGGCGCTTGGCTCGGAGCGGTAGCCTTTGGCAGCCAGTCCGTAGCGCCGCGCCGCCCGCAACACGTTGGCGGCGTTGGAGCCGTCGCGGGACACGTCACAGGCGACGCGCAGCTCTTCCAGCGGAACCCAGCGCCCGAAATAGGCGAGGATCATCGCCAGCGAGGCCGCGCCGCATTCAGTGGCTTCCATTTGCAGGATGGTCGGCGTTTTGCAGCGCCGCCCGCCTTTGGGCGCATGGGCAGTCATCGGTCAGAAAAGTCCGGTGTATTCGCGCAGCAGGGGAAGAATCAGCGTCACTGGAGCCTGTTCGGCCACGGTGATTTCCGCGCTGGCCAAAGTGCCGCCAGATAAAGCCAGGGTCGCGCCTTTGGCGGAAGACCAGCGATAGCCGCTGACCGTATTCGGATCGGGGAGCAGGGCGATGCGGGCGACATAGGGCGGGCCGTTCTGAGTGAAGGTGCGAGCCAGTTCGTCGTTATTGAGCATGGCGCGCATCCCTTCAACAGTCGCCGGGAATGCCGAAATCCACTCCACCCGCCCGTCCATCGCGCCGAACTCTTCGCGCTTGGCGGTGGCCGGGGCGATTTGCACAGTCATGCCGGGGTGAACCCGTTTGCCATGCTGGGGCGGAATGTACAGCAACAGCTCCAGACTTTGGCCGCCGGACTGGAAGGTGAACAGGGACTGGCCTTCAGCGACCAGTGCGCCCGGCGCGGTTTTGATTTCAGTGACCGTGCCGCTAGCCGGAGCGATCACTTGGGTGGAGCGGGACAGAGTGGTTTCAAGCTGGGCAACCTGGCGGCGCGCTTCGTTGACCGCATCCTCGGCGGCGTCGCGGCGATTTTCCAGGGTTGCGGCGATCTCCAGCGCCTCGGCGTCCAGATTGGCCAGACTGTTGCGCAATTCAGCGACAGTCTGCGCGGCGCGATTGGTTTCATCGCGGGTATTGGCGACGTTGACCCGGGTCAGGATTTTCTTTTCCAGCAGCGCCTCGTCATCGGCCAGCCGGCGTTGCAGGAATTCCAGCCGTTCCTGACTGGCGGCCAGCGAATCGCCCAAGGTCTGGCGGCGGCTTTGCAGATTGGCGGTCTTGACCTTCTGTTCCTGGCGGATTTGCCCGGTGATCCGCGCCAAATCTTTCAGACGCTCTTCCACCACTTTCAGCGCATTCTTGTAGCGCTGTTCCGCGTCAGTTTGCGCCAGCCGGGCGACGGTTTGCCCCACTTCGACGTTTTGCCCGACGCTGACGTTGATTTCGGTGAGGACGCCGCTGCCCGGAGCCTGGACGTTGACCACCCGCCCGCCGCTGCTGATCAGGATGCCCTGGCCTTCCACCCGGCTGGGAATCCGCCCCAGGAATCCCCAAACCAGCGCCGCCGCGACGATCACGCCGAGCATGAGCAGGGCGATCCAGGCTTTCGGGCGGGTGACGGCGACCAGCCGATCCAGTTGCTCCGGCGAGGACAGTCGCTCCAGCGCCGTCTGTCGGAAAATGCCTTCGGCCATGCGGATTGGTTCCTCTTCGGTTGAACGTCGGCCCTACACCATCTGCCGCCGGGCCAGTTCGGCGAACTCGCCATTTTTCGCCATCAGACTGGCGAAATTGCCTTCCTCGACAATCCGCCCCTGACGCAGGACGAAAATCCGGTCCACATTCTGGATCGTGCTTAAACGGTGGGCGACCACCAGGCGGGTCATGTTCATCCGCGCCAGACTGTGGTTGACCCGCTCCTGGGTGCGATTGTCCAGCGCCGAGGTGGCTTCGTCGAGAATCAAGATGCGTGGTTTCGGGGCCAGGGCGCGGGCGATCATCAGCCGCTGGCGCTGCCCGCCGGATAGAGCGCCGGCCCCTTCGGACAGCACGGTATGCATCCCCATCGGCATCGCTCTCACGTCGTCGGCGAAACCGGCCATGTGCGCCGCCTCCCAGGCATCTTCCAGGGTCAGCGGCAGGCTGCCGATGATGTTGTCGAAAATCGTCCCGGCCATGATCCGGCCATTTTGCAGCACCACGCCGATTTGCCGGCGCACCGCCTGCATGTCCAGACCGCTCAGGTCTTTGCCGTCGATATACACCCCGCCCGCCGCCGGGCGTTCAAACCCCAGCAGCAGGCGCACCAGCGTCGATTTGCCGGAGCCGGAAGCGCCGACAAAGGCGACGTAGCTGCCGCTGTCGATGCGCAGGGAAACGTCGCTGATGATCGGCGGCGCTGCCGGATCGTAGTGAAAGACGATGTTGGAAAATTCGATGCGCCCGTCAATCGAGCCGGGATCCGCCTTGAGATCAGAGACTTCCGGCAGGGTTTCCAGAATCGGGCGCACCCGCTCGTAAAGCGGCACAATGCTGATCAGCACGGTCAGCGCACCGAGCAGGGCGATCATCGCGGCGCTGAACTGACCGAATGCGGCGTTGAAGGACATGAACTCGCCAATGCCAAATCCCGCCGCGCCGCCCGATTGCAGCAGCCAGTGAATCGCGGCGAACAGGATGATCGAGGCCAGCAGCGGAAACAGCGCGGTGAGTACCGATTGAAGCGCTGCCAGCCGGCGAATCCGGTAAGTCAGGTCTTTGGTCACGCCGAAGCGGTCCGCCCAACGGGCAAAGGCGCGTGGTTCGCTGGCGGAAAGGCGCAGCTTGGCCAGGCCAGTCAGCAGTTGAAACACCAGCCCTTCGATCAGGCCGCTGCGCCGGATCATCTCGCGTTGCAGCGGCAACTGGAGTCGGGTCAGCAGCAGCGACAGGCCGAGCATGACCAGGACAATCCCCAGGGCGATGAAGGCCAGGCGGGCGCTGTACCAGAACAGCAGGAGCAGGCTGGACAGGGAAAACACGCAATTAATTACCGCCTGAATCGCCGTGTTGCTCAACGCTTCGCGGATGGTGTTGACGCCATTGGCCCGATCCGCCAGATCGCCGGATGAGTAGTCGCGGAAAAATGGCGCGGGCAGGGTCAGCAGCCGGTCCCAGACGGCGGTTTGAATACTGGCGTCCATCCGGGTCTGGATGCGCAACAGGGCGAAACTGCGGGTGATGGTGAACGCCGCGGTGCCCAGCGCCGCCAGCGTCAGGCCGGCGATAATCATGCCGTGCATCCCCAGATCAGCGCGGGGAATGACGCTGGCGAAGAGTTGGCCGGTGGCGATGGGCGTGGCCAGGGCGACCAGACTGGTCAGCACGCCCATGACCATCAGGGTGACGAAGTCGCGCCGGAGACCGTGCAGGCCGAACGCCAGCACGTCGCGGATGCGCAGCGGTTGCGCCGGGAAGTGCCGGTACAGGAGATGCGCTTCGCCGCTCAGGGTGTCCGCCACTGCGGTTGTGACCGGTTGCTGCTGGCCGGTGATCGGATCGACCAGTCGATAGCGTTGCGGGCCGTCAGGGAGCAGGGCGACTGGTTGCCGGTCGGCGGCGCGATAGGCCAGCAAGGGGCCGTTGTCCTGGCGGTGCCAGTCGCCGAGCAGCACCACGCGCCGGGTGCGGAAATGCGAGCGGCGGGCGATTTCGGCCAGCGGATGGAGCCGGGTTGCCGAGCGGCCCGGCGCGGGCGGCGTAACCGTGACGCCCGCCGCTGCGCCGACCAGACAGACTGCGGCGTAGAGCGGGTCTTCAGGGGTTGCCGCCGCTTCGCCTTGATCGGATTGCGCAGGAGTCAGAATCGCGCTGAGTTGGCGCAGCGCCCCAGAGAAGGCCAGCCGGCTGGCCTGGGCCTGGCGCTCCAGCCGGGTTCCCGCCGCTTGCCGGGTTTGCTGGCGCTGCGCGGCAATCACCTGCATCACCCGATGATGGAAGGCGTCGAGATGGTTCCACAACACGCCGCGAAACAGCGCGGTCGGGGTGTAAACCGCGCTGACCGTGCTATCGCCCGGACAGGTCAGCCAGAGATTGCCGGTCATCGGCCAGTCTGGATCGCCGGGAGTGACCGGCCATTGATCGTTGATCTGCGCCGCGCCAGTGTCGAGACGGGTCCAGATCACGTCGCCGCGTTGCGGAACCAGAATCGCGCCAGCCGCCACTGGAACCTGCGGATCGGCTTCGAGAAAGCCAGTGGAGCGCGGGCCGCCCGCCGGGGCGATCACCTCGGCGAGCTGACTGATCCAGCGGTCAATCCAGTCCACCACGATGATGTCGAAATCGTCTTTTTCGATGTCGCTGCGCCGGGCGCGGAAGAGTTGCGTGCCCATGGTCGCTACGGCGCGCAAGCCAATTTCGGCATGGCCGCCGGCACTTGTCGCCGCCGGGTCGGCGAAAGTCGGCATTCCGAAAATCAGTGCGCCGGCGTTCACCCGCAACAAATGCGTACCGACCCCAGCCATCTGGCCCTCGACCAGCGGCACGGCGAACAGATCGACGCTGCCGTTCAGCACCAGCCAGATTTGTCCCGGATCGTTAATCAGGAACGGGTTGTGATAGCCGACGGAGAGTGGAAC
>JBDHRB010000177.1:0-5606 GCA_039807355.1 Candidatus Competibacteraceae bacterium | reverse complement strand
AGCTGCGGGCGCTGGCCGAAGCGGTCGAAACCATGCGCGACCGGCTGGAAGGCCGGGATTATGTCGAGCGTTGTGTCCACGCCTTGACCCATGAGATGAAAAGTCCACTGGCGGCGATTGCCGGCGCTGCCGAACTGTTGCGGGATGACTTGCCTGCGTCGCAGCGGGAACGGTTCGCCGGCCTGGTGAGCGGCGAGGCCGAACGTTTGCAGCAGATGATCGAGCGGTTGCTGGCCTTGGCCACGGTCGAGCAGCGCCGTGAATTGCAGGAACAGCGCCCGGTTCCGCTGTCACCGCTGATCGAAGAACTGCTGGCGTCGCGGACGCCGCTGATCGCCCGGAAACGCCTGCGCATCGAGCAGCGCATTCCCGGAAACGCGGCGCTGCTCGGCGAACGTTTTCTCATCGCTCAAGCCATCGGCAACCTGCTGGACAACGCGCTGGATTTCTCGCCGGAATCGGGTTGCATCACGTTGACCGCCGAAGCCGCCGGCAACGCCTGGCGGTTGACCGTCGCCAATACTGGCAGCGCCATTCCCGACTACGCCCGCGAGCGGCTGTTTGAACGCTTCTATTCATTGCCGCGCCCCGGCACCGGGCGGAAAAGCACCGGGCTGGGGCTGGCCTTCGTCAGTGAGGTGGCGCAACTGCACGGCGGAACGATTACCGTGGATAACCTGCGGGATGCCCAGGGCAAGGTCAGCGGCGTGGCGGCGCGTCTGAGCCTGCCGGCGGCTTGAGCATCATTTCCATCTTTCCCTCACAATCGGCTCATCATTTCCTCAAACAAACCGCTTAGGCTGATCCGGTCTATTCCACACCGGGGAGCCTTCGATGAAACACGGTCTATTCGCCAAAATCGCCCTGATTTTCCTGGTCACGCTGATCCTCGCCGCCGGGCTGATGCGCATCAGTTTTCTGGTCTACGAACGGATGGCCCGCCGCGACGGCGTGGTTGCCGAAATCGCCGCCGCCACTGCCCGCGATCAAACCATCGTCGGACCGGTGTTGGTGGTTCCCTATACCCGGATCATCAAGACCTTGAAACCGGCGGACAAGGAAGACGGGCGTCCGGTCGAGGTGGAAAAACGCATCACCGAGCGATGGTTCCTGTTGCCCGCTGAACTGGACGTGCAAACCGCCCTGAACACCGAGACGGTGCGGCGCGGCTTGTATCAGGCGGTGGTATTCAGCGCCAGCCTGACCTTCAAGGGCCGGTTTGCCAGTGAGGGCGAACCGCTCAAGCCCGGCCCTAATGAACAACTGGTGCTTGGCGAACCGCGCTTGATGATTGGCATCAGCGATCCACGCGGGATTTTGCGGGCGCCGGCCTTGACCTGGGGAGAGCAGCGTATCGACTTTCTGCCCGGCACCGGCGAAGAGCGAATGGCGGACGGCATTCAGGCGCGCATCAGCGGATTGAATCTGCAAAATCCGTGGTCCGCCGAATTTGCCTTCACTCTCGACATACGCGGCACCCAGTCCATCAGTCTGGCCCCGGTGGGCGACGCCACGCGCATCGCCGCGCGCGGCGGCTGGCCGCATCCCGGTTTCTTCGGCCAGTTCCTGCCGGAAGCGCGCAGCGTGACCCCTGAAGGATTTACTGCGTCCTGGGCGACCACACGGCTGGCGGCGAACATGGCGCATCATCTCAACGCTTATCTGCGCAACAATCAGGGGCTGGACGGGCTGATCGGAGTGCGCTTCGTCGAGCCGGCGGACAGCTATGTTCAGAGCGACCGGGCGCTTAAATACGGTCTGCTGTTCATCGGCCTGAGTTTCACCGCCTTCTTTCTGTTCGAGGTGCTGCGGCGCTTGTCCATTCATCCGTTGCAGTATGGCCTGACCGGGGCGGCGCTGACCCTGTTCTACCTGCTGCTGCTGTCGCTGTCGGAACATCTCGGTTTTGCCCTGGCCTATGCGGCGGCCACCGCCGGATGCGTGGCGCTGATCAGCTATTACCTGATCCATGTGCTGGGCAGCCGGGTCTGGGGTCTGGGCTTCGGGGCGCTGCTCGGCGGCGTGTTCGGCATTCTCTATGTGCTGATTAGTCTGGAAGATTACGCTCTGCTGGCCGGTTCGCTGACCCTGTTCGGCTTCCTGGCGCTGACGATGGCGCTGACCCGCAAGGTGGACTGGTATCAGTTGAGCGAGAATTTGCCGGCGCGGCGTGGGCGGATTGGCGCGGATGCGCAGAACGCGCCTGAGCGGAATGGCATGGGCGGATAGAGCGGCGCGGCGGATTCGCCCAGCATCGCCGGCGGCGGGCAGGACGCCCGCTCTGCCTTTAAATACCCTGCTCTGCTTGGCATAATGCCCGCCATCTTTCATCCGCCTCGCTGCCTGCCTGGCCCCAAGGGAGCATAACAACAATGCGCGTCCTGCTGACTACCAATGAGTACCCGCCGTATGTCTATGGCGGCGCTGGCGTTCACGTCGAATACCTGTCCCGCGAACTGGCCAAGCTGACCCCGGTCGAGGTGCGCAGCTTTCACGACCAGAACTCGGACGAGGGTCAGTTGCATGTGCGCGGCATTAAAATGGACACCACCCATTTCGCCGGCTGCCCGCAATCCTTCGTTTCCCCACTCAAGGCCCTGAGCACCTGCCTGGCCTTTGTCGGCCAGGGCATCGGCGATGATCTGGAAGGCGGCAACGCCGAGATTATTCATTGCCATACCTGGTACGCGCATTTCAGCGGCATTCTCGCCAAGATTCTCTACAACATTCCCATGGTCATCACCGTTCATTCCCTGGAGCCGCTGCGTCCGTGGAAGCGCGATCAACTGGGTCACGGTTACGATCTGTCGCGCTGGATCGAGAAAAGCGCCCTGGAAATGGCCGACGCCATCATCGCCGTTTCGCGCAGCACCCGCGACGACATCCTGCGCCTGTTCAACGTCGAGCCGACCCGGGTGGTGGTCATTCCCAACGGCATCGACACCGAGGAATATCAACCGATTCAGGCCCCGGACGTGCTGGCCCGGCACGGCATCGACCCGAACCGTCCCTATGTGTTGTTTGTGGGCCGCATCACCCGGCAAAAAGGCCTGTATTACCTGTTGCAGGCCATTCCCCATCTCGATCCCAAGCTGCAAGTGGTGCTGTGCGCCGGCGACGCCGACACGCTGGCCATGCAGCGCGAAATCGAAGAGATCGTCCAGGAGTTGCAGCGCCAGCGTTCCGGGATCGTCTGGATTCCCAAGATGCTGCCGCGACAAGAAACCATCGTGCTTTATTCACATGCGATGATTTTCTGCTGTCCGTCGATCTACGAACCGTTCGGCATCATCAATCTGGAAGCGATGGCCTGCGGCACTCCGGTGGTGGGCAGCGCTGTCGGCGGCATCAATGAAGTCGTGGTGGATGGTGAAACTGGCCTGCTGGTCGATCCGCACCTGTCCGATGAGCCGCCGCACGATCCGGTGTCCCCGGCCCGCTTTGAACGCGGTCTGGCCGACGCGATTAACCGCATCGCCAACGATCCTGATCTATGCCAGCGCATGGCCCAGGCGGGCCGCGAGCGCGTCGAGCGCCATTACAGTTGGCACAGCATCGCCCAGCAAACCTACGACCTGTACCGTCGGCTGCGGGCGCAACGCAACGATCACCCCTAACCCAGCGCCGCTCTCCCGATTCTTCCTCTCGCTCTGCCGCTCCCCCGCCGGGGGAGTTTGCCAGCGCCCATCGTTGCAACTCTTTCTGCTGCGCAAGGTCAAGAAAAACCAAGCGTAGCAATCAGGATTTCACCCATTCCGCAAGCTATGCTTTGCAGGTGTGGCTCGGTGTTGCAACAAACCAATATTTAATGTGGAGGAGGAAGAACGATGGTCACTACCATTCCGGTCATTGAAAGTTCATTGACGACTCCCAAGGTGCGCCTGATTTCCATGGATCAACCTTGGGAATGGCTGGGCGCCGGCTGGAAAGACCTGTGGCGGGTTCCCTCGGCCAGCATCGCCTATGGCCTGCTGTTCGTGATCATGGGCTATCTGATGGTCTATCTGGTCGAGGGACAGTTCCAGTATGCGCTGGCCATGACCACCGGTTTTCTGCTGGCTGGGCCGTTTCTGGCCATGGGTCTGTATGACATCAGCCGTCGGCTGGAGGCGGGCGAATCGGCGACGCTGGGACACGCCCTGACCGCCTGGCGGCATAACGCCCTGCCGATTTTTCTGTTCGGCGTGGTGATCGGCCTGCTGATGATCGTCTGGGCGCGGCTGTCGGCGGCGCTGTTTGGCGTAATTGTCGGCGGCGGCAATCTGAGTCTGGACTCTTCGGCGGCGCAAATCTTCTTCTCCGGCAGCGGCCTGACCTTCCTGCTGGTGTTCACCGTAGTCGGCGCGATCATTGCGGCGGCGGTGTTCGCTATCAGCGTGGTGTCGATCCCGATGATGCTGGATCGCAAAACCGATTTCATCACCGCGATTTTGACCAGCCTGACTGCGGTGCGCGCCAATCCTGCGCCAATGGCGTTGTGGGCGGCGCTGATCGTGATTTTCACCGGCATCGGCTTAATCACCTTTTACCTGGGTCTGGCCATTGCCTTGCCCTTGATCGGCCACGCTACCTGGCACGCCTACCGCAGTCTGGTCGAAGACAGCGATCTCGAACAGCAACCGCTGTGAACGGATCGAGAAGCTTTTGACATCCTCCCCGGCCTGAAAACCGGGGATTTCTCACCGACCGGTTCTATATCCGCCGAACTCGCCCCCATTGTTCCTCCAGCCGCTTCACCGACACCGGCGCAATGGTTTTCAACTCTTGGGCGAACTGCGACACGCGCAACTCTTCCAACAGCCAGCGAAAGCGAATCAACTCCGGGTCCTGCTGTTCCCGTTCGGCGTTGCGTGCTGCCTGGCGCTGATAGTGATTCCACAGCCGGATAATCTCGCCGCTGCGTTGCCGATCCTTATCCGGGGCCTGGCGCAGCTTGTTCAAGCGAATCGTCATTGCCCGCAAATAACGCGGCAGGTGCGGCAGCCATTCCGCCGGGGTGTGGCGCAGAAAACCCGGATAAACCAGATGCGCCAGTTGTTCGCGCAAATCAGCCAGCGCCTCGGCCCACACCGGCGACGACTCCCGGTTCAAATGCTGCCGCACCTGGTAATAGGTGTGGAGAATCTCCGCCGCGATCTTGCCGATCTCCGCCCGCGCCGCCGGCAAGCAGGTTTTACCCCGCTCCAATAATGCCTCGAACGCCGCCCGGTCACGCGGCAACGCCTCATCCTTCAGAAACGCCCGGTCGAGCATCGCATCGAGCATCTCTTCGCGGAGTTGCTCCTGAGTGCCCAGACCAAGGTAATGCAGGGTGAGGCGCTGAAAGTCCGGCAAATCCCGGCCCAGCGCCTTGAACGCTGATCCCAGCCGCCAAGCGATCAAGCGGCGCAATCCAGCCCGCAGCGCCGTCTCCGCCCGCGCTGAAGAATCCAGCACGCGCAATGCCAGCGTTCCATCGGCTTCCGCGACCAGCGCCGGATAGCCGCGCAACTGAATGCCGTTGCGAACGAAACTCACCTCTTCCGGCAACTCGCCGAAATCCCAGTCGCGCACGCCTTGCCGCTCAAATTCCGGGGTCGGCAACGCGGCGAAACTGCGCCGGGCCG
>JBDHRB010000176.1:0-5652 GCA_039807355.1 Candidatus Competibacteraceae bacterium | reverse complement strand
CGCCGGTTTAAGCCATTGCGTAGCGACTCGATAGGCAACGCCTCTCGCGTTCGCTCATCGGCGCGAAGCAGGGCGTCCGGCGGCGTTTGATGATTCCGTTGCGCCGTTTTTCGCGCTATTCTCTTCAACGGGTTAGGGTATGCGGTTAGGTCAAGAAGACCCGGAAGAGCCTGTAAAACCCGCCGGGCGGAAGTTGCGAAAGCACTAGGGGCGGTAGGTCCCGAAGTGAAGCGCGTGGAGTGGCACAGCCCACCTGTCGGTCCGCCGGCGGGGCTACGAGGAAGCGCGAATGCGCCAGACGCATGAGAGCCTGGATAGGAACAAGGCGAAATTCCGTCATGGCGCAACTCCAAAAAGTATCTATTTTCCCGGAGGCGCCCGATGTTAACCATGACCAGTCGCGTTTTCATCAACGGGAACAGTCAGGCTGTTCGTATTCCTCAGGCCTTCCGGTTGGAAAGCAGCCGGGTTGAAATCACTCGTAACGAACAGGGCGATTTGATTATTCATCCCCTGCTGCCCGATCGGGGAACCGCTTTATTACAGGCGTTATCGGTTTTCGATGACGGCTTCGCATCGTTGCTGGAAGAAGACCGGCGCGAGCAACCTACTTTACAAGAGCGCGAGGATTTGTGAGGTATATGCTGGATACCAACATTTTGATCTATTTGATCAAGAACAAGCCTCCGTCGGTCGCTGAACGAATCAACGCGCTGGGCGAAGAAGCAACTCTCTGCATGTCGTTTTTTACCTACGCCGAGTTGCTCAAGGGCGCGGAGCGCAGCGCACGCAAAGCGGATGCGTTGCGCAAAATTGAGTGTTTGACCCAGCAGTTGCCAGTTCTTTTCGATGCTAGCCACTTACTGTGCCAACACTATGCAATACAGGTTACCCGTCTCAAAGCGGCCGGAACGCCCATCGGCGCTAATGACCTGTGGATTGCCTGTCATGCTCTGGCGGCAGGCGCAATATTGGTGACGAACAACACTCGTGAATTCGCCCGCGTGGACGGATTGCCGCTTGAAAACTGGGCGGGCTAGGGCGACCCCGAGGCGCTGCTCTTGCGCATCCTGATGGTCAACACATTCTGACCGTCTTCCCGGCAATAGCGCACTTCATCAGTCAACTGGCGGATCATGAAGATGCCCAGCCCGCCGGGCTGGCGCTGTTCCAACTCCAGGGCGGTATTCGGGTCGGGCCGGGCCAGTGGATCAAACGCCGGCCCTTGATCAATGATCGCTACGCTCACCCCGTCGCCCTCAATACTGGCCCGGCAGAGCGCAGGCCCAGGGCGCTCCTGCTGGGCGTAGGCGTAATGGAACACATTTACCAACGCCTCCTCGACCGCCAGTTCCAGCCGGGTTACATCGGCTGCGCTGAGTCCGGCGGTCTGGGCGACGCGCCGGACATGTTCGAGAAACACCGGCAACTGATCGAGTTGCGCTGGCAAACGCAAGCTAAATTGCGCAGCAGAGGATTCAGTGGTCATGGGCGAGCGACTCCACAGTAGGTTCAAGCAGGGCCAGCGGGCGCGCCGCCGCCAGCAGGGTCAAATCATCGCTTTGTTCCGCCGCGCCAACATGGGCGGCCACGGCGCGCACCACGTCCTCCACCCACTGATCGGGGCCAACCAGATCAGCGTCCTGACTGACGCGCAGCAGGCGGTGCGGCTCGAAACAGGCAAATTCAGCGTCCATCGCTTCGGTCACCCCATCGGTGTACAACAGCAGCATATCGCCTGGGGCCAGGCGTTCGCTGGCCGAGGTATAGCGCCAATCCGCCTCTACCCCCAGCGCCAGCCCCGGCGCAACGCGGATGAACTCAGCGCGGCCATCGGCGCGGCGGATCAACGGTGGATTATGCCCGGCATTACTGAACACAAATTCTCCGCTCTGCGCATCCAGCGCCGCGACGAACAGGGTGACAAACAAGGCTTCCTCGCTCATCGCGCACAACTCACGATTGACCCGCTCCAGCAACTGCGCCGGGTCTGGGGTCGCCGCAGCCAGACCTTTGATTAAGGTCGCGGTCGCCGCCATCATCAACGCCGCCGGAACGCCCTTGCCAGCCACATCGCCAATGCCGAGAAATAACCGCCCGTCCGCCAGCCAGAAACAGTGAAACAGATCGCCGCCCACCTCCCAGGTCGGCTGAAACCAGGTCGCCACCTGCAACCCACCGCTGGCGGCCAGCGCCGCAGGATCGCGGGGCAGAAAACTGGTTTGAATGGTTCGGGCGATTTGCAGTTCATTGTCTATCCGCGCCTGCGCCGCCCGCACTTCCGCCAGCGTCTCCAACTGACGACGCAGCGCCTGGCGCATTTCTCCGAAGGATTGGGTGAGGACGCCGATTTCGTCGGCGCTGCGCGGTTCCGGGATGGTCACATCCAGATCGCCGCCAGCAATCGCGGCGCTTTTCTCGGTCAGGGTCAGCAAGGGTCGGGTCATTCGCCGCAGGATCAACGCCGTCAAGCCGGCCAGCACCGCCAGCCCCAGTGCGCCAATCCACAACACCTCGCGGGCCAGCGCTTCAAACCCGGCGAACAGTTCCTCATCGGCGAATACCAAACCCACCGACCAGTCGGTGCCCGGCAGCGGCATAAAATACAGTTGAATCGGCTGCTGGGAATGCAGGCTGCGCAGAGCGACCAGACCGGTTTCGCCCCGGATCATCCGCTCGCCAATCTGGCGCAGTCTGGGGTTCTGCTCCATCTGCTCCAGCAAGTTTTCCGCGCTGACCTGTTGCAAACGCGGGTGGGCCAGATAGCGCCCGCTGCTGGAGATGATGAAGGCATAACCGTTCTGGAACAGGCGCAGCCGGGCCACTGCATCGGTCAGGGCGCGCAACGGCAATTCGGCGCTGACTGCGCCAATCGGGTCGCCGGTCAATCCGTATACCGGCTTGGTGTACGTCACCACCGGCTCATCTGCATCGCTTTGGGGCAATGGATCGCTCCAGGCGGCAGTTTCTGGATACGCTGGCGGCGGAGACGGCGCAGCGCCCCATTGGCAGACGACTTTTGTGGCGCGATGATATTGACAGCGCAGCACGCGCCGTTCCGGGTCGGCGGCATCGCGCCGCAGGGTCGCCGCGCTGCAATAGGAACTGTCCAGGACGGCGGTTTCCGCCTCGGTGCGCAGTCGAGCGTCCTCCGCCCCGGAAACCAGGGTTTCCGCCAGATCGTCGGCGACGTCCGCCACATCGGTGAGCAGGCTTTCCAAGTGGCCGATGATCGCGCCGCTCAGACCGGCGATGCTGTCCTCGACGTTGACCAGCAGGCGTCGGCGCGATTCCTGATAGTCATAATAAAACGCCGCGGCAAACACCAGCGCGGCAACGCCGGTCAGCGCCAGGGCCAGGCGACTGGCCAGGCTCCAACGCAGGCGAAGCGGGCGCTTCGCCGATGCGGGCGTTAATCCAGCCATGCGCTGCGGATCGGCGCCATGCGCTGCGGCATGATCATCATTCCTGGCCATTATTGTGGAATCCAGTGCGCCGGGAGTATTTCCTGGCAGGCGAAATCATCGTGAATCATACGCTGCTCACACCGGGCTGGCAGGCGCATCTAACGCTGGGCTTTCAGCGGCGCGGCCCGCGCACCCTTTTAGGTCAATGCGCTCATCAAGGCCCCCTGCAAGTGCAACGACCGTTTTATCCCGAAGGAGAAACGGTTTGCCATGTCGCACTGCTCCATCCCCCCGGCGGGGTGGTCGGCGGCGATCAACTGCGCCTGGAGGCCCAGTTGGACACTGGCGCACACGCCCTGATTACCACGCCGGCAGCCGGCAAATTCTACCGCAGCGCCGGCCCGCTGGCCCGGCAGATTCACCAGTTGCGCGTCGCGCCCGGCGCAGTTTTAGAGTGGTTGCCGCAGGAAAGCATTCTTTACAACGGCGCTCGCCTGCACGCGCAAACCCGGATCGACTTGCAAGGCGACGCCGCTTTTCTCGGCGGGGAGATACTCTGTCTGGGACGCCCGGCGGCTGGCGAAATGTTTACGGCGGGCGAATGCCGGCAGACTCTGGAACTGTGCCGCGATGGTCTGCCGCTTTATCGGGAAGCCGGACGCTATGTCGGCGGCGAGCCGCTGTTAAACGCCGCCTGGGGTTTGCAAGGCCAGCCGGTGATCGCCAGCGTGTTGGGCGCGCCGCCCCCAACCCGGCTGGCCGAGGTCGGGCCGGGCCTGGTTGACGCCATTCGCGCCGGCTGGAACGCTTTAGCCGCTCCGGCGCTTCAGGGCGAGCAGGTCGCCGTGACCGCGCTCGACGGCGTGCTAATCTGCCGCTATCTCGGCCCTTCGACGGCGCGGGCTAAACGCTGGCTAACCCTGGCCTGGAGTTTGCTCAGACCTGGGTTATTCAACCGTCCCGCCTGTCCTTCCCGTTTCTGGAACACTTAATCCTGCTGCGAGAATGTCCATGGAACTGACCCCCCGTGAAAAAGACAAGTTGCTGTTGTTCACCGCCGGCCTGCTGGCGGAGCGGCGCAAGGCCAAGGGCCTGAAGCTGAACTATCCCGAAGCGGTGGCCTACATTTCCTGCGCCCTGCTGGAAGGGGCGCGGGAAGGCCGCAGCGTCGCCGAGCTGATGAGTCATGGCCGCACCCTGCTGACCCGCGACGAGGTGATGGAAGGCGTGCCGGAAATGATTCCCGAAGTGCAGATCGAGGCCACCTTCCCGGACGGCACCAAGCTGGTCACCGTTCATCAACCGATTCCCTGAGGAGCCGCCGATGATTCCCGGAGAAATAATCACGCTGGACGGCGATCTGGAACTCAACCCCGGTCGCCGTCGTACCCGGTTAACCGTCGCCAACTGCGGCGACCGACCGATTCAGGTCGGCTCGCATTACCACTTTGCTGAAACTAATCCGGCGCTGCGCTTTGACCGGGCGCTGGCGCGGGGTTGCCGGCTGGACATTCCCGCCGGTACCGCAGTGCGCTTTGAACCCGGTCAGGAACGCGAGGTGGAGCTGGTGGATTACGCTGGGGCGCGGCAAGTTTACGGGTTCCGCGCTGAAATCATGGGACCGCTGGAGCAGCAGCCATGAGCCGCATCGACCGCCGCGCTTATGCGGAGATGTATGGCCCGACCGTCGGCGACCGGGTGCGGCTCGGCGACACCGACTTATGGATCGAGGTGGAGCGGGATTACGCCCTTTATGGCGAAGAGGTCAAATTCGGCGGCGGCAAGGTGATCCGCGACGGCATGGGCCAGTCGCAATGCACGCAAGCGAACGGCGCAGTCGATACCGTCATCACCAACGCCCTGATCGTCGATCACTGGGGCATCGTCAAGGCCGATATCGGTATCAAGGACGGGCGGATCAGCGCCATCGGCAAGGCCGGCAATCCCGATGTGCAACCGGGAGTGAACATCATCATCGGCCCCGGCACCGAAGCGATTGCCGGGGAAGGGCTGATCGCCACCGCCGGCGGCATCGACAGCCATATCCATTTCATCTGCCCGCAACAGGTGGAAGAGGCGCTGATGTCCGGGGTGACTACGATGCTGGGCGGCGGCACTGGACCGGCGACCGGCACCAATGCCACCACCTGCACGCCGGGGCCATGGCATCTGCGGCGGATGTTGCAGGCGGCGGAAGGCTTGCCGGTCAATCTGGGCTTTCTCGGCAAGGGCAACGCCAGCCAGC
>JBDHRB010000175.1:0-5722 GCA_039807355.1 Candidatus Competibacteraceae bacterium | reverse complement strand
GATGCGGTTGCCAGCTTCGATGACGTTGTATTGACCGATGATGGCCCGCCGCAGCCGGGCACCGCGCTTGATCCACACATAGTCCTGGATCACGCAGTCTTCGATCACGACATCGTCCTCAATAATCACTTCGCGGCGAATGATCGAGTTGCTGATCCGCGCATGTTGCACCAGAGACCCGGCGGCGATCACGCTGTTTTCCACATCGGCGCGAATCAATCGGGCAACCGGCCCCTGATAGTTACTGGAAAAGATTCGCCAATGCGGGTTAAACACGTCAAAACGCGGCGTCAGGCCGAGCATGTCCTGGTGCGCCTCAAAATAGGCGTCCCGGGTACCGACATCGCGCCAATAAGCCGGCTCCTCATAGGACTTGGTGCCCGGCACCCGGTTTGTGGCGAAATCATAAGCGAACAGCCGATGCGTTTCTTTCAGAGTCGGTAATACATGCTGACCAAAGTCATGCTCGCCGCGCTGATTGGCTTCTTCCAGGGCCTGGACCAACACTTTGCTGTCGAACAGATAATTGCCCATCGAGGCATAAGCGCGGGTCGGGTCGGAAGGCATCGGCGCCGGATGTTCCGGCTTTTCCTGAAACTCGCTGACCCGCCCGGCATGGTCGGCGGCGATCACTCCAAAGGAGCGGGCATCGGCCAGCGGCACCGGCAACGCGGCTACCGTGACTTCCGCCGCCCGTTCGTAGTGGAAGTCCACCATTTGCTGAATATCCATCCGATAGACGTGATCGGCGCCAAACACCAGCACTAAATCCGGGTTGTGCAGCTTGATCAAATTGATGTTCTGATAGACCGCATCCGCCGTACCCTGGAACCAGTCGCCGCCGCGCATCATCTGCGGCGGCACCACGGTGACGAATTCCTCATTACGCATTGGCGAGACTACCCAGGCCTTGCGCACATGTTCGATCAGCGACTGGGATTTGTATTGCACCAGCAGATAAATCGACTGAATCCCTGAATTGAGCAGATTGCTCAACACAAAGTCGACGATCCGGTAGCGGCTGCCGAACGGCAACGAGGGCTTGGAGTTATCCGCAGTCAGCGGACTCAGGCGCGAGCCTTCGCCGCCGGCCATGACAAACGCCAGGATTTTTGGTTTTTTCATCGTGATGCATCCTTCGTTTCGAGTGAGAGTAATTCACACAATCCTCCCAGCGGGATGTCCACCCAGTCGGGACGATTATCCAATTCATAACGAAGCTCGTAACACACTTTCTCCAGGGCGAACAATTCCAGCAACACCCGGAGCTGATCCGGATCGTCTGGATAGCCCGGACTCCCTTGGACCGCTTCGGCGTAAGCGCCGAGAAAAGCGGCGCGGGTTTGTTCTTCCCAGTGATTGACCTGCGCGACCAGCGTCGCCCGCACGCCGTCGCCGGTCACCTGACGCAAGGCGGCATGTGCGGCGTAGTTGAATGAGCGCAACATCCCCACCACATCGCGCAGCGGCGAATGTTTGCCGCGCCGCTGTTCCAGCGTCCGGGCCGGCTCGCCCTCAAAGTCGATAATCACCACATCATTGCGGGCCACCAGCACTTGGCCGAGGTGGTAGTCACCGTGATAACGGGTTTTCATCGCCCGAGGGGTGAGCGCTTCGATCTGCGCACTGCGCGCTGCGGCGGGGCCGCGCACTTGCAGCACCTGCTCGGCCAGCGAGGCGTAACGCCCGGCATGAGGCAGGCTGATCTGCGCCGCCAGCGCCTGTTCCGCCAGCGCCCGCACCGATTCCGGCAAACGGCCCAGCGCCAGGCGTAACTGCGCCAAGGTCGTTTCCGCCTCTTCCCGAATTTGATTGAGCCACGCGCTCAAGTCCGCAGCCGTGATCGGCTCTGGATCAAACGCCGGGTTACCGGTGGTTTGCGCTAACGCCCGATGCAACTCTCCGGTGCGCCGGCCCAGAATCGCGGCGAATAATAGATACACGCCATGCACGCTCTGGTCGGTTTCCAGGGTCAGCGGTTCAGTCTGTTGCAGACAGTCATCGAGGAAGCGTTTCAGGTAATCCAGGGTATAGCTCCAGGCGTCGCCCTGATTGGCGACAAAACCTTGCAGCAAGGCCAAGGCGATGATCGTCCCGTCCTCTTCATCTTCATATTCGACAGCTCCGGCCAGCGGCGCGGTGCTGGGGAACGCGGCAACCTCAGTGAGGAAACGCCCCATCTCCAACTCCGGGTTGATCCCCGGTTGCAGGCGGCGATAGCCCTTGAGCAACAGGCGGTCGCCAATCGCCAGGGTAGTATTGCTGCTGTCCAGCGCCAGGCGCTTGACCGGCAACTCATCCGGCGCTTCGCCGGCCAATTCCTGAAAAGCCCGGGTCGCTGAAAATTTCAGCCAGCCATTGCCCAGCGGAATCCGCGCCGAACGGGCGATCATTTTCACCAAGCCTTGGGCAAACCGCTCATCGGCGAAGGCGTCATACAGCAGGCCCATCCGGGCGCGCATCCGCACCTTGGCCAGCGAGTACGGCCACAACGGGCGCAGCGCCTCTGCGCCGCCATCCTCTTTATCCTCCCAGGCCAGCGCCAGCGGCAATCCGTAATCCTGCGGTTCTTCCCGCCCGACCAGCCAGACGCGAATCCGCGCCAACACCCATTCGGTCTGCTCGGCCCAAATGTCGTATTTCTCGAACTCCACCCGGTCGATGCGCCCGCCCTTGCCGGCAAACCAGCGTTGAGTGGGCAAAAACTCCGGCAATACCTGCTGCACCAGCCGATCATGCAGAGTCACCGCCAATTCCCGCCGCCGGGCTTCGACCTGATCGGGGAAAAAGCTCTTCCACCCCTGAAACAGCACCAGCACCCGCAATTCGCTCCCCGGCAGCCGATCTTCATGCCAGGCCGGCGGCGCGGCGTGACACAGGCGGAACCAGTAAAAACCGTAGCGGGACAAGGTGAGCAGATAAGGCAGTTCGCCAATCCGGGGAAATGGGGTCTGGCCGAGCATTTCCACCGGAGTCATGCCCTTGTAGGCGCTGAGGTCTAATTCTACCGGCTGGGCGGAGCGCGACAGGTTGGCGACACACAGCACGATCTCATCGCCAAACACCCGGATGTAGGCGAGAATTTTGCGGTTGCCGGGACGGACGATTTCCAGCCGGCCACGCCCGAACGCCTGACAGGCGCGCCGCACCGCAATCATCCGCTTCATCCAGTTCAGCAACGACGCCGGCTCGCGCTGCTGGGCCTCGACGTTGACCGCTTCATAGCCGTAGATCGGGTCCATGATCGGCGGCAGATACAGGCGCTGCGGATCGGCTTTGGAAAAACCGGCGTTGCGGTCAGGACTCCATTGCATCGGCGTGCGCACGCCGTTGCGGTCGCCGAGATAAATGTTGTCGCCCATGCCGATTTCATCGCCGTAATAGATGATCGGCGTGCCCGGCATCGACAACAGCAGGCTGTTCATCAACTTGATCTTGGCCGAGTCGTTGTCCATCAGCGGGGCCAGCCGCCGGCGAATGCCGACGTTGACCCGCATTCGCGGATCAGCGGCGTAGGTGCGGTACATATAGTCCCGCTCCTGATCGGTGACCATCTCCAGGGTCAATTCGTCATGATTGCGCAGAAACACCGCCCACTGGCAGCCGTCGGGAATGTCCGGGGTTTGTTCGAGGATTTCCACGATAGGATGGCGGTCTTCCTGGGCGATAGCCATGTACATGCGCGGCATCAGCGGGAAATGGTAGGCCATGTGGCATTCATCGCCGTCGCCGAAATAATCGCGCACGTCTTCCGGCCACTGATTGGCCTCGGCGAGAAACAGCCGGCTGTGATAATGCCGATCCACCACCGCCCGCATCTGCTTGATCACCGCATGGGTTTCCGGCAGATTTTCGTTGTGCGTGCCTTCGCGGACGCATAGATAAGGAATGGCGTCCAGGCGCAGCCCGTCCACCCCCAGGTCCAGCCAGAAGCGCATCACCTTGATCACCGCCTTCACCACCGCCGGATTGTTGTGGTTCAAATCCGGCTGGTGGGAAAAGAAGCGGTGCCAGTAATACTGCTGGGCCAGTGGGTCCCAGGCCCAGTTGGAGCTTTCCGTATCGGTGAAAATGATCCGGGTTTCGGGAAACTTCTTATCGTCATGGTTCCACAGATAAAACGCCCGTTCCGGCGCATCGGGCGGCGCACGCCGTGCGGCTTGAAACCACGGATGCTGATCGGAAGTATGGTTGATCACCAGTTCGGTGATGACCTTGAGTCCCCGGCGGTGCGCCTCGCCGACGAACGCCTTGAAATCGGCCAGATTCCCGTACAGCGGATGGATGTTGCAATAGTCGGAAATGTCGTAACCGTCATCCCGCAGCGGCGAAGGGTAAAAGGGCATCAGCCACAGCGTATCGACTCCCAGCTCCTGGAGATAATCCAGGCGTTCGATCAAGCCGCGAAAGTCGCCAATCCCATCCTGGCTGCTGTCGCCAAACGCCTTGACATGGAGTTGATAGATAATGGCGTCCTTGTACCAGCGCGGGTCTTCTGCGCCGCTCCAGGTTTTCCGGTTACGCGCCATGCGGGTCTCCTCAGCCGTCAAAGGTGACAAAATCGCGTTCGGTATGCAGGCCGCTGACTACGCGGAACAGATGCGCCGGCATCCGGTGCGGGTTCAGTTCGACATAATTGCGCGGGCCATTCCACAGATAGTGGGCGCCGGTCAACAAATCATGCACCTGGAAGGGTTGAGCGGATTCAATACCCAACGCCTCCAGATTCAGGCCGGTCCAACCGGCCTGGGTGTAATTTGGATCGAGGTTGACCACCACCAGAATCACGTTAGCGCGATCCGCCGTGGCTTTGCTGTAGCAGAGGATTTGTTCGTTATCGACTGAGTGCAGTTGCAGGTTCCAGTCCGACTGCAACGCCGGGTTGCGCTGGCGGATCTGGTTCACCCGCGTAATAAATTCGCGCAGGCTGTCCGGCCCGTCCAAATCCTGGAAACCGCGCTGGCGCAACTGGTATTTCTCCGAATCCAGATATTCCTCGCTGCCGTGTTTGACCGCGACATGCTCCATCATTTCATAGGCCGGCCCGTAAATGCCGTAGTTGGCGGTCATGGTCGCCGCCATCATCAGCCGGGCCATAAACGCCGGTTTGCCGCCGAATTGCAGGGCTTCGGTGAGAATATCCGGGGTGTTCGGCCAGAAGTTGGGGCGGAAGTATTCGCGGCCCTCTCCCTGGCAGATTTCGGTCAGATACTCGCTGAGTTCCCATTTGGTGTTGCGCCAGGCGTAATAGGTGTAGGACTGGGTGTAACCGAGCTTGGCCAGCCGGTGCATGATCTTGGGCCGGGTGAAGGCTTCGGCGAGGAAAATGGCGTCGGGACGGATTTGCTTGATCTCACCAATCAGCCATTCCCACATGGCGAAGGGTTTGGTATGCGGATTATCCACGCGGAAGATGCGCACGCCCTGGGCAATCCAGAACTCGAAGATGCTCTTGATCTCGACCCACAGCGCCTGCCAGTCGGCGGTCTCGAAATTGAACGGGTAGATGTCCTGATATTTCTTTGGCGGATTCTCCGCGTACTGCACCGTGCCATCCGGCCGCCAGCGGAACCAGTCGGGATGCTCCTGGACGTAAGGATGATCCGGGGCGCATTGCAGGGCGATGTCCAGGGCGATGTCGATGCCGCATTCGCGGGCTTTCTGCACCAGGCTGCGGAAATCTTCCAGCGTGCCCAGCTCCGGCAAAATGCTCTTGTGACCG
>JBDHRB010000174.1:0-5724 GCA_039807355.1 Candidatus Competibacteraceae bacterium | reverse complement strand
CACGCGGCGGACCTGATCATTCATGCCGGCGAACTGGTCGCGCTGGTGGGCGGCAACGGCGCGGGGAAAACCACCCTGCTGCACACCCTGTCCGGCTTGCACCCCGCCAGCGGCGGCTGTATCCGCTTTGCTGGCCAGGACATCACCCGCTGGCCACCGCATCGCATCGTTGCCGCCGGCGTTTGCCAGGTTCCCGAAGGCCGCCAGGTCTTCGCGCCGCTCAGCGTTGAGGACAACTTGCGGCTGGGCGCTTACCGCCAACACCGCGATCTCCAGTGGGTGCGGGGAGAAATGGAACATGTCTATACCCTGTTTCCGATCCTCGCTGAACGCCGTCAGCAACTGGCTGGC
Organism: Candidatus Competibacteraceae bacterium; assembly: GCA_039807355.1. Classification (GTDB taxonomy): domain Bacteria; phylum Pseudomonadota; class Gammaproteobacteria; order Competibacterales; family Competibacteraceae; genus UBA2383. The sequence goes on along the minus strand of JBDHRB010000174.1, from coordinate 5,373 downwards.
ACCCTGTCCGGCGGTCAGCAGCAAATGCTGGCCATCGGTCGCGCCCTGCTCGGCAGACCCCGTTTGCTGCTGCTCGACGAACCGTCGATGGGGTTGGCGCCGCTGCTGGTTGAAGAAATTTTCCGCGTACTCGTCGAACTCAACGCCCAAGGCGTCGCCCTGCTGCTCGTTGAACAAAACGCCCGGGCCGCCCTGGCCATCGCCCAACGCGGTTATATCCTGGAAACCGGGCGCATCGTCAAAACCGCCCCAGCCGCTGAACTGCTCGCCGACGATGCGGTGCGCCGCGCCTATTTGGGCGATTAACAACTGGCCCTGAGAGAACATTCCGCCATGTATGTAGACCGGATTATGAGCCGCGACGTCATCCAGGTCGCTGAAGACGCCCGCCTGCCGCAACTGGCGGCGCTGATGCGCGACCACCACATTCGTCATCTGCCGGTGGTGCGCGAAGGTCGGCTGGTTGGACTGGTCACCTCCCACGATCTGGAGCGGGTCGCGCCGTCGCCAGTCACCACCTTTTCCGTCGGCGAGGCCAATTACCTGCTCGGTAAACTCACCGCCGCCCGGGTGATGCGCACCCCGGTCATCACCTGCGCCCCGGATACTCTGGTTGAGGAAGCCGCCCGCTTGCTGCGCCAGGAACAGATCGGTTGCCTGCCGGTGATCGACGCTGACGCCCGCTTGGCCGGAATGCTCACCCACGAAGACCTGCTCGACTTCTTTCTCGACATTACCGGTTGTCTGATGAGCGACGCGACCCGTATCGCCGTGCATCTCTCCGACGCGGTCGGCCAGCTCGGCCAGTTGCTCGCCGCGATCAACCAGGCCGGCGGCTATATCGCTACCGTGGTTTCGCCGCTGCACCCGGATCAAACCGGCCTGCGCATCGCCGTAGTTCGCTATCGCGCCGCCGATCCGCACGCGCTCAACCAGCATCTGCGCACGCTCGGCTACGACCTGCTCACCGAAACTTTCCCTGCCCCCTTGGATTAACGGAATCCCACCATGATTTTGGATATCGACCAGGAAACTCTGCCCCGCGAAGACCTTCAGGCCTTGCAATTGCGCCGGCTGCGCGCCACCGTCGAACGCTGTTACCAGACCGTCACTTACTACCGTGAGGCCATGGACGAACTCGGCGTCAAACCGCACCACATCCAGTCGGTCGCCGACGTGCGCCTGTTGCCCTTCACCAAAAAGGAAAACCTCCGGGAAAACTACCCGTTTGGCATGTTCGCGGTTCCCACCGATCAAATCGTGCGTATCCACGCCTCCAGCGGCACCACCGGCAAACCGACCGTAGTGGGTTACACCCGCCGCGACATTCACACCTGGGCGCGGGTCATGGCCCGCAGCCTGTCCGCCGCCGGCCTGCGGCCTGGCGACCGCCTGCACAACGCCTATGGCTACGGCCTGTTCACCGGCGGTCTCGGCCTGCACTACGGCGCCGAAGAACTGGGCGTGATGGTCACCCCAGTCTCCGGCGGCCAGACCCAGCGCCAGATCATGCTCATCCGCGACTTTGAACCCACCGGCCTGTCCTGCACCCCTTCCTACGCCCTGAATCTGGCCGAAACCGCCGAAGACCTGAAAGTGGATCTGCGCAAACTGCCGCTCCGGGTCGGCGTGTTCGGCGCGGAACCCTGGACCGAGGAAATGCGCTATGAATTGGAATCGCGGCTTGGCATCGACGCCATCGACATCTACGGCCTGTCCGAAGTGATCGGCCCCGGGGTCGGCATTGAATGCATCGAAGCCAAAGACGGCCTGCACGTTTTTGAAGATCACTTCCTCATCGAAGCGGTAGACGTGGACACCGGCGAACCGATTCCTTACGGCGAATCCGGGGAAATCGTCATCACCTCGTTGACCAAGGAAGCCTTCCCGATCCTCCGCTACCGCACCCGCGACATCTCGATTCTCAACCCGGCCCCGTGTCGCTGCGGGCGCACCCATCTGCGGATGAAACGGGTCACCGGGCGTACCGACGACATGTTGATTATTCGCGGCGTCAATGTCTTCCCCTCCCAGGTCGAAGCCATTCTCATGCAAACCGAAACTCTGTCCCCGTTCTACCAACTGGAAATCTCCCGCGAAGGCAATCTGGACCTGCTGACGGTCAACGTCGAGGGCAGTCCGCCGCTGGTCGCTCAAGGTCAGGAAGCCATGGATCGGGTCGGCCTCAAGGCGCAAAAGGACATCAAGGACTTTATCGGCGTCACCGCCCGAGTCGTGGTGCGCCGAACTGGTGACCTGCCCCGCTCCGAAGGTAAAGCCGTGCGCGTCATCGACCATCGTAAACCGCTCAAATAACCCAGGATGCCGGAATTCCGCGTAAAAGCCGCGTTCGCCCGGATGTCGCGCCTGCCGCGTTGTCTAACGGCTGATTCCACTCGTTGCAGGAGGTCGCCGCCATGACCCAATCCCGCCAGCCCCAGCCGAAGGCGGCTATTGCCGCCGCGCCACCGGAACCCGGCGCAGCGGTCGCGCCCGATGCCGCGCCGCCGCCGTTAACCCTCAAACCGCCGACCCGATCACGCCAAACCCGCGCCGGAGACAAACCGACCACCTATCGTCCCTATCACATCGAGCGCTCCATGCTCGGTTCGCACATCCCGGAAACCATTGACCGCATGGTTAACGCCAACCTGGCCCGGGGCACTGCCGGTATCTCCCCGGCGGTGTTGGCCATGGCCTATCTCGACTGGCTGATGCACCTCGGTCTGGCTCCCGGCAAGCAGGCGCTGCTCAACGAAAAGGCCCTGCGCAAGATGGTGCGGCTGGCCCTGTACGCCTTTAAGTCCAGCCAGAATCCGCAGATTCCCCCGTGCATTGAGCCGCTGCCCCAAGATCACCGCTTCGACGGCGAGGGTTGGCGACAGTGGCCCTACAATCTGATTTATCAAGCGTTCCTGCTTACCCAACAGTGGTGGTACAACGCTACCACCCGCATCCGGGGCGTCGATAAACGCAATGACGCGATTGTCTCCTTCGTCACCCGGCAGATTCTCGACATGTATTCACCGTCGAACGCTCTGCTGACCAATCCGGAAATTCTCAAGGCCACCATGGAGGAAGGCGGGCAAAATTTGGTGCGCGGCTGGAGCAACTTCATGGCGGACATGGAGAAAATGATCGCCGGCAAGCGCCTGGGCGAGGATGAGAACCCATTTGTCGTAGGCCGGGATGTCGCGGTCACGCCGGGCCAGGTGATTTTCCGCAACGCCCTGATCGAACTCATCCAGTACGCCCCGACCACGCCGACCGTCTACGCCGAACCGATCCTGATTGTCCCGGCCTGGATCATGAAGTACTACATTCTCGACCTGTCGTCGCACAACTCGATGGTGCGTTACCTGGTGGAGAAAGGTCACACCGTCTTCATGATTTCCTGGATCAACCCGACTGCCGCCGACCGCGACATTGGCATGGACGACTACCGCGAGGATGGGGTAATGGCGGCGCTCCACGCCATTGCCGCCATCCTGCCTGGGCGCAAGGTACACAGCGTCGGCTACTGTCTCGGCGGCACCCTGTTGACCCTGACCGCCGCCGCCCTGGCCCGCGACGGCGATGATCGGCTGAAAACCGTCACCCTGTTCGCTGCGCAAACCGACTTCTCGGAAGCCGGCGAACTGCTGCTGTTCATCAACGAAAGTCAGGTCGCCTTTCTCGAAGACATGATGTGGGATCAAGGCTATCTGGATGCCGGGCAGATGGTCGGAGCCTTTCAGTTGCTGCGCTCCAATGACCTGATCTGGTCGCGTATGGTGCATGACTACCTGCTCGGTCAGCGCCAGCCGCTCAACGATCTGATGGCCTGGAACGCGGATCAAACCCGTATGCCGTTCCGTATGCATTCGGAATATCTGCGCCACATCTTTCTCGGCAATGAACTGGCCACCGGCCACTACAAAGTCAAAGGGCGTCCAGTGGCGATCACCGATATCCGCGCCCCGATCTTCACCGTCGCCACCGAGCAGGATCATGTCGCGCCTTGGCGCTCGGTCTACAAAATCAATCTGCTGGCCGACGCCGATCAAGTCACCTTCCTGTTGACCAGCGGCGGTCATAACGCCGGCATCGTCAGCGAACCGGGCCATAGCCGACGCAGTTATCAAATGGCCTGCCGCACCGATCAGCAGCGTTACATCGACCCGGATACCTGGCAGGCGATTACGCCGAAACAGACCGGCTCTTGGTGGCCGGCCTGGCAAACCTGGCTGGTCAAACATTCCGCCGAACACCGGGTTTCGCCGCCGCCCTTGGGCGCTCCGGAAAAAGGCCTGTATCCAATCTGCGAAGCGCCGGGAACGTATGTGTTGCAGAAATAGCCGGCGAGTTCGCGGCGTTTCAGGGGGATGTCCTTGAAAAACCAAGTCCTGCCCTCGACCGCTGAAAACAACCTCTCTCCGCCCGCCGAGGTTGCGGCTTTCCTGCGCCAGGTCGCCCGCGCTCCAGTGCTGACAACAGTGCGCGGCCGCTTGCTGTTTGCTCTGGATGCCACCGCCAGCCGTCAACCTACCTGGGATCGCGCCTGTCAACTGCAAGGCGACCTGTTCGCCGCTGCCGCCGAACACGGCGGGCTGGCCCTGCAACTGGTCTGGTATCGGGGCTATGGCGAATTCCAGGTCGAGCCGTGGCTGACCGCTGCGCCCGAACTCCAGCAGCGCATGAACGCGGTGCAATGCCGGGGCGGTTTGACGCAAATAGGCCGCGTCTTGCAGCACGCCTTGCAGGAAACCCAGCGCCAGCGCCTCAACGCCCTGGTTTTGGTCGGCGACTGTCTGGAAGAGGCGCTTGATCCGCTCAGTCACCAGGCCGGTCAACTGGGCGTCCTCGGCGTGCCAGCCTTCGTCTTCCAGGAAGGTCAGGACCGCGAAGCCGCCCAAGGATTTCGGCAAATCGCCCAGTTAAGCGGCGGCGCTTATTGCGCGTTTGACGCTGGCAGCGCCGATCAACTGCGCGCCTTGCTCAAAGCGGTCGCGGTTTACGCTGCTGGCGGCCGTCCGGCGCTGCAAGCCTTCGGTCAGCGCCAGGGCGGCCTGGTGCGCCAACTCACCCGCCAGATGTAAATCGCCGATGCTGGCGCGCATCCTGTTGATTGCCGCGCTGCTGATCGGATTCGCTCTGTTGATCCGCTGGCTGCGGCGCTCGCCGTGGGCGGTCTGGATCGGACGGATGCTTCTGGCGGGCGGCGTCGCCGGCTTTTTGCTTTGGTTGAGCGCACGCGGCGGCGCTGAAGTCGCTTTGCCGTTGCTGGCCGGCCTGACTCCGTTGCTGCTGCGCTGGCTGAAAGCCGGGCGACCGGCTTCGATCACTGCGGATCCGCCAGCCCAGTCCAGCGTGACAACGCGCTTTTTCAATATG
>JBDHRB010000173.1:0-5727 GCA_039807355.1 Candidatus Competibacteraceae bacterium | reverse complement strand
GCGATGGGGTCCAGCGCGGAGCAGGGTTCGTCCATCAGGATCACCTCGGGGTTGACGGCGATGGCGCGGGCGATGCACAACCGTTGCTGCTGACCGCCGGACAGGCTGGTGCCCGGTTCGTCCAGCCGCTTTTCGACTTCCTTGAGCAGGCCGGCCCGCTCCAGACTGGCGTATACCAGCTCGTCGAGTTCCGCCTTGTTGTTGACCATGCCGTGAATGCGCGGCCCGTAGGCGACGTTTTCGTAAATGGACTTGGGAAAGGGATTGGGTTTTTGAAACACCATGCCCACCCGGGCGCGCAGTTGCACCACGTCGATGCTCTTGTCGTAAATGTCGTCGGCGTCCAGCTTGATCTGGCCGGTGACGCGACAGGTGGCGATGGTGTCGTTCATCCGGTTCAGACAGCGCAGGAAGGTGGATTTGCCGCAGCCGGAGGGGCCGATGAAGGCGATGACCTCGTTGGCGCCGATGTCGAGGCCGACATTCTTGAGCGCGTGCTTTTCGCCGTAATAGACGTTGACGCCGCGGCAGACCATTTTGGGGTTGTCCACCGTGATCCGGCCGACGGTTTGCCGGTTGCTGTAATCGGTCACCTCGACGCTGGATTCCTTGCGGACTCCGGCGGCGGCGTTCAGCGCCCCGTCCAGGGCGGCCTTGGTTTCGATGGCAATCGTGCTCGTATTCATGTACGGAATACCTTGATGGGTTGTAAGGCGTGGCGGTCGAGTCGGTTTTACCAGCGCCGCTCGAAGCGCTTGCGCAGGACGATGGCCAGCCCGTTCATCAGGATCATGAAGCCCAGCAGCACCATGATGGCGGCCGAGGTCCGCTCCACGAACGCCCGTTCCGGCAGGTCGGCCCACAGATAGATTTGCACCGGCAGCACGGTGGCGGGATCCATGAAGCCGCGCGGCACGTCCACGATGAAGGCGACCATGCCGATCATCAGCAGCGGCGCCGATTCGCCCAGCGCGCGGGCCATGCCGATGATGGAGCCGGTCAACATGCCGGGCAGGGCCAGCGGCAGCACGTGGTGTCCCACCATCTGCAATTTGGAGGCGCCCATGCCCAGCGCCGCCTCGCGGATCGAGGGCGGCACCGAGGTCAGGGCAGCGCGACCGGCGATGATGATGACCGGCAGCGTCATCAGGCTCAGCACCAGCCCGCCGACCAGCGGCGCGGAGCGGGGCAGGCCGAAGAAGTTGATGAATACGGCCAGACCCAGCAGGCCGAACACGATGGACGGTACCGCCGCCAGATTGTTGATGTTGACCTCGATCAGATCGGTCCAGCGGTTTTTGGGAGCGAATTCCTCCAGATACACCGCCGTCGCCACGCCAATCGGGAACGACAGCAGGAAGGTGACCAGCAGGGTGTAGAAGGACCCCATCAACGCCCCGCGAATGCCGGCCTGTTCCGGCTCGCGGGAATCGCCGCTGCCGAACAGGAGGGTGTTGAAGCGTTGCTCGACCTTGCCAGCCGCCGCCAGTTTGTCGATCCAGGCGACCTGGTTGTCCTTGATCGGCCGTTCCGTTTCGTCGAGCGTGCGGTCGATGTTGCCCTTGACGAAGGTGTCCACCGTCGCCGAGGCGAGCAGCCAAACCTCTTGCGTGGCGCCGATCAGCGCCGGATTCGCCATGACCGTGCGCCGCAGTTCCTGGGGGGCATCGGAACTGACCAGGGCGTACAGGGTGCGCAGTTCGCCGCGCCCCTGCACGTTCGGAAACACGGCGCGCAGGCCGGCCCGGACCAGAGCGCCGTAATCGGCGCCTTCGATGGCCTTCGCGTCGCGGTTGCCCTGCGGGTCGAGCACGGCGGCATCGAAACTGATCGGCACCTGGACATAGGTCTGCCAGAACGCGGAGTAGCCCTTGCCGATGATGTTGGCGAACATCAACACCACGAACGCCAGCCCGAGGCTGATGGCGATCAGCCCGTACCAGCGGAAGCGGCGCTCGGCGGCGTGCCGGCGCGGCAGGCTGGCGTTGACGATAGTCTTGATGTCCCGCCCGGAGGTCGCCGGCACGGTGGCGGAGTTTGGCTTATTCATACTGCTCCCGATATTTGCGCACCACGTGCAAGGCGATGATATTGAGGATCAGCGTGACCGTGAACAGCACCAGGCCCAGGGCGAAAGCCGCCAGAGTCTTGGGGCTGTCGAATTCCTGATCGCCGGTGAGCAGGGTGACGATCTGCACCGTGACCGTGGTCACCGCCGCCAGCGGATTGGCGGTCAGGTTGGCCGACAGGCCGGCGGCCATCACCACGATCATGGTTTCGCCGATGGCGCGGGAGACCGCCAGCAGGATGCTGCCGACGATGCCGGGCAGGGCGGCGGGCAGCAGCACCCGCCTGATGGTTTCCGACTTGGTGGCGCCCAGCGCATAGGAACCGTCGCGCATCGACTGGGGGACGGCGTTGATCACGTCGTCGGACAGCGAGGAGACGAAGGGAATGATCATGATGCCCATCACCAGCCCGGCGGCCAGCGCGCTTTCCGAGGCCACCTGCAAGCCCAGGGCGGTGCCAAGGTCGCGGATGACCGGTGCCACGGTCAGGGCGGCGAAGAAGCCATAGACCACGGTGGGAATGCCGGCCAGCACTTCCAGCGCCGGCTTGGCGGTGGCACGGAATTTCGGCGTGGCGTACTCGGACAGGAACAACGCCGACATCAGGCCGACGGGCACGGCGACCAGCATGGCGATGCCCGAAATCAGCAGGGTGCCGGTGAACAGGGGCACCGCGCCGAAGGCGCCGGAGGAACCGACCTGATCGGCGCGAATGGCGGTTTGCGGGCTCCACTGCAAGCCGAACAGGAATTCGGTGACCGGAATTTTGCCGAAGAACAGGATGGATTCGAACAGCACCGACAACACGATGCCGACCGTGGTGAAAATGGCGATGGTCGAGCTGACGATCAGAAACAGGTTGACCACCTGCTCGACCCGGTTGCGGGCGCGCAACGTCGGCGAAATGGTCCGCCAGCCGTAGGCGATGCCGGCGATGGCGAGCGCCATGATCACGACCCAAAGCGAAGCGTTGCCAATCGTTTGCAGATTCCGGTAACGATTGGCGGCTTCCAGAATGGCCGGATTGGGCGTGCTGGACACGATGTTGCCGCTGACCAGGTTCTTGAGGTCGTTGATCACCAGATTCAGGCGGTCCGGCGGCAACTCGCGCAATTCCGGCGGCAGGCCGGCCACGACCAGATCGATGATGACGCCCGGTTGCAGCGTCGCCCAGACCGCGAACACGATCAGTGCCGGCAGGCCGCACCACAGGGCGGTGTAGGAGCCATAGAAGCTGGGCAGCGAGTGCAGGTTGCGGATGTGGCCGTTGGCGACCGCAAAGGCGCGGTTGCGCCCCAGATAGTAGCCGCCGATGCTCAGGAGCACCAGGGTCAGCAGCAGGTAGGACAGCATGACGCAATCACCAGGGGGGTGAAAACGCCAGCCGCGCTGACCGCGGTTGCGGTCGCGGCTGGCATCGAGTGAGGACTGTCCCGTTACGGGGCCAGCGTCTTGAGCGCGTTGGCGTCCGCCGCGACCTGCTTGCGCTGGTCGGCGGGTAGCGGGATCAGACCCTTGCCGGCCAGATAGCCTTCGTTGCCGGCGGCCTTCTCGCTGGTGAACTCGGCGATGAATTCCTTGATGCCGGGGATGACGCCGACATGGGCTTTCTTGACATAGAAGAACAGCGGTCGCGACACCGGATACTTGCCGGAGGCGATGTTCTCGAAGTCGGGTTCGACGCCGTTGACGGCTTCACCCTGAATCTTGTCGAGGTTCTCTTCCAGGAAGCTGAAGCCGAAGATGCCCAGAGCGTTGGGGTTGGCCACCAGCTTGTTGACGATCAGGTTGTCGTTCTCGCCGGCCTCGATGTAGGCGCCATCCTCGCGAACGGTGGCGCAGACCGCCTTGGCCTTCTTCTCGTCGGTCTTTTCCAGCTCCTTGATCGCGGCGAATTCCTTGCAGCCGACATCCATCACCAGTTCGACGAAGGCGTCGCGGGTGCCGGAGGTGGGCGGCGGACCCAGCACCTCGATCTTGTTGGCGGGCAGTTCGGGGTTGACGTCCTTCCAGGTTTTAAGCGTGTTGGTGACCAGCTTGCCGGTGGCGGGGTCTGGAATCTCCTTGGCCAGCGCCAGCCAAATGTCCTTGATGGTCAAGGGCATCGGCTTGGTCTTCTTGGAAGAAGCGACCACGATGCCATCGAAACCGATGTTGACCTCGACGATGTCCTTGACGCCGTTCTTGGCGCAGGTCTCGATTTCGGACTTTTTGATTGCACGGGAGGCGTTGCTGATGTCGGGATGCTGGACACCGACGCCACCGCAGAACAGCTTGAAACCGCCGCCGGTGCCGGTCGATTCGACCTTGGGGGTCTTGAAGCTGCTACCCTTGCCAAACTGCTCGGCAACCGCCGTCGAGAACGGATAGACGGTGGACGAGCCGACGATGCTGATATAGTCGCGGGCGGATTGGGCGTGGGCCGCGCCAGCCAGGACGAAAGTCGCCGCCACGGCGAGAGTGAGCTTCTGTTTGATCACGAAGACCTCCGATACGGTTCGTTAAAGGATAAAAGACAGTACCCAAGGCTGCTCGAAGCATTGGGTGTCAGGTAACGCTAAACCAACATTACTACCGCTTGGCGGCTCTTATATTGCATTTGTATGTCAATTTTATTGCAATGCAGAATCGATGAGCCGTTTTGCCTGGCCAGCGGGTTGAGGCAACAGGGGGGTGGAAAAACAGATGTCGCGGACCGATGGCGGGGGATGAAGATGAAGGCGAGGACCATTCTGATCACGGGCTGCTCCTCGGGTATCGGTCAATGCGTCGCACACGGCCTGAAATCGAGAGGTTGGCGGGTGTTCGCGACGGCGCGCCAGCCGGCGGACGTGGACCGGCTGCGGGCCGAAGGGCTGGAAAGTCTACCACTGGATTTGCGCGATTCCACCTCCATTCAGGCCGCGGTGGCGATGGTGCTGGACCGAACCGGCGGTGGGTTGGATGCGCTGTTCAACAACGGCGCCTACGGCCAGCCGGGCGCGGTGGAGGATTTGAGCCGCGAGTCGCTGCGGGAGCAATTCGAGACCAATCTGTTCGGAACCCAGGAACTGACCAACCAGGTGATTCCGGTGATGCGCCGTCAGGGCGGCGGACGGATTCTGTACACCAGTTCGGTGCTGGGGCTGGTGGCCTTTCCTTATCGCGGGGCCTATGTCGCCAGCAAGTTCGCGTTGGAGGGGCTGGCCGATACGCTGCGGCTGGAACTGGTCGGCACGGGCATTCATGTCTGCCTGATCGAGCCGGGACCGATTCTCAGCCGGTTCCGCGACAATGCCCACGCCGCCTACCGGCGGCATATCCGCGCCGAAATCAGCCCGCATCGGGAGAAGTACGCGGCCTTGGAAACCCGGTTGACCCAGGAGGGACCGACCGCGCCGTTCACCCTGCCGCCGGAGGCGGTGCTGAAGCGGGTGATTCACGCGCTGGAAAGCCCCCGACCCCGCGCCCGCTACCCGGTGACCGTGCCGACCTACCTGTTCGCGGCGCTGCGGCGACTGTTGCCGACCCGTGCGCTGGATGCGATCCTGCGCCGGGCCGGCGGCGAGGGGCGACGGTAGCCTCCGGGACCGGCCCATTGCCGAAGCTCGTTTCGGTAATGGACACCACGGATCGTCACGGTCTGTTGCAGCCTGGGAAGCCGCTGCGCTCGCACGGC
>JBDHRB010000172.1:0-5734 GCA_039807355.1 Candidatus Competibacteraceae bacterium | reverse complement strand
CATGGTCCAACTGACATTCAACCCGCTGTTGTTTTTAAACGCATCGCCAAACAAGTCTTTAGCGACGCTGATCTCGTAAATCCAGTGTTTTGATTTAGAACCAGCCCCGATCTTTTTTGGCCCTGCCTGGATGCTCATGCTGGCTCGGCCCAAGCGATCCTGCTTCGTCAACTGGTACATATCCAGCGAAGTCACCGCCCCAGTCCCCCAGAGTGGGTCTTTCACCCAATCGTCGTTGGTCGTTTGGTAAACGCGAGGGGTGAATGCGCCGATGTTATTGTCTTTGTGCGGCGTGCGGATGCCGAACTCATAAGTCTTATCATCCGCGCTGTTCCAGAAATTCAGCGCAAAATCTCCGGCGCTGTACTCATTCCCTTGCTGTTTGGTGTTGGGGTCGTGGCCAGTCACCAGGGCAATGTAAAGGTGCGTCACGTCAAAAGTCACATAAAGCGCCTCCGCGTCGTATTTTTGACCGCCCCAACCTGGATTCACCCATCCATCGCCGCCGCCGGTGTAATCTTCAATGGCGTAGTAGATTTGGTAATTCTCATAGGTGTAGTCGCCGCTGGCGGTATAGTAGGTGTTTCCATTCACAGTGGTTTTGACGCCATTACTGCCGTCCGGCAGCCAGGTTGTGCGCTGGTTAGTGAAGTTGGTGAACAGCCCCCAGTCGTCCAATTTCCCGTTTGCGGTAATACCATCAATAACACCGGCCATACTCTCGGCGCTCAGACCCAGCCCCAAGATGCAGGCTATCAGTAAACCTTGATTTCGCTTCATCTGGCATATCCTTAACTATATGAATTTGAAATTGAAATTTATAAAGCAATTTTCGAGCCATGGATCAAAATCAATTAATATAAGAAGATCAATCTGTTAAACATTATCTTTCAACGACGCCGGCAACTTGTGTCACAGAAAGTGTATAATCGCTGACCCATTATGTCACTGAAAAGTCCATAATTTGCGCAAAGGACCAAAATGGACTGCTTGAGCGGGTTGCGCATCCGGCTTTTTCAAACCAGGCGCTTCAGCCAGAACACCATCGACTTGGGCGATTCGGCGGTTTCGTCCAAATCCCGCCATGAAAATGTTGCGCGCAGCTCTGCATGTCGAAAGAAGCCCTGCCGGTTCCACAATTCATCGAGAGGCCGGTAACCGGCGGGGCGGCGCGGATGATCTGCTGGCCGTTCTACCGCGCAGAAACAGGCAATGTCGAACTGGCCCAGTTCACGGACATGCGCTTCGCGCTCGGCAAAAAACCGCTGACCCAGCCCTTGTCCGCGATATTCCGGCAGCAACACCGATTCACCGTAGTAAAAAATCTGTTCTGGATCATAGCCGGCCTTGACCAACGGCTCGATTACATTCGAGGTTTCCGCCGACAAGGGCAAACCGCTCGACGCTCCGACCACCCGTTCGCCATCCCACGCCAGCACCATCACCCCGCCGGGGGCGTTGGCGTAGATTTGCAGGTATTTTTCCTCGTAGGCGCTGCTGCCTTCATAAAGATACGGATATTCCCGGAAAACCCGGATGCGCAATCGCGCCAATTCCGGCAAATAGGCCCTGATATTGCCCCGGGTGAGGCGCTGGAGGCGTAAAATTTCCGACATGCGGTTCTCCTGATAACTATTGTTTTTATTAAGTTACATGATCGCCGGCGCGATTGGATAGTCCTTCACTCCCGCCCGGCATTGGTATAGTTTAAACCCAGTCAGGTCTGACGATGCGCAACCCTCGCCGGATTTGCAGAACCGCCTTGAGTATTGTTCCTGGTGCTGACGCGGGGTAACCAACAGCGTTTATGTTTTGGGACAAAAAAAACGATCAGAAACCGCCGCCGGTTCAGGCGGATCAAACCGCTTCGTCAGCCATGGCCGATCCGGCGCTGGATGCGGTGGGAGCCTTGCTGCGCATTTGGGGTAAACACGCTTTTGATCTCGATCAACTGGATGCGCAGAGCATCAAGGACCTGTGTGAAAAATGGGCCAGGCATATCCTGATCGCTGCGCCGTATCCGGGGCTTGACCCGGACCTTGCGGAATCGGCCCGGCGCGCCGAGCGCAATTGGGCCGGATTGCGCGATTTCGCCACGCAGTTGCGCAAGCGCGAAAGCGCCTACGTCACCAACAGCCTGAAGGACATCCGCCAAGTGCTTGGCGATCTGGTGAAGAGCCTGGGCGAGGTGCTGGTTGAAGATCAGGACGAACAAACGGAAATCGTTCATCAGATCAATCATCTAAAAGATGTCATCGAGAGCGATGCGCCGCTGGATGCGATCAAACGCGAAGCGATGTCGGTGATCAGCGCGATTGGCCGGATTGCCGAACTGCGGCAACACAGCCGCCAAGACATGCTGGGGGTGTTGACCGACAAGCTGCAATCCCTGCGCACCGAGTTGAGCGAAGCGCGCCGGGAAATGGAGCTGGACCCGCTGACCCGGCTCTACAATCGCAAAGCCTTCGATCAGCATTTTCTGCGCACCTTCGAGTTGAGCAAGCTGTCCGGCCAGCCGGTGTGTCTGCTGATGGTCGATCTCGATCACTTCAAGCGCATCAACGACCGGTTTGGCCATCCAGCCGGCGACCTGGTGCTGAGAAACTTCGCGGAATGCTGCACCCAGACCTTTCCGCGCCGCAGTGACTTCGTGGCCCGCTATGGCGGCGAAGAGTTCGCCATTATCTTGCAGGAAACCGCTGCGGACGCCGCCCGGATGTTGGGCGAGCGGCTGTTGCAGGCTACCCGCGCCTTGCATCTGTATTATGAAAACCAGGAAATGCGCGTCACCGCGTCGATGGGCCTTGCTGAATTGGGCCTGACCGATGACGCCGCAAGCTGGCTGCGCCGCGCCGACAGCGCCTTGTACCGCGCCAAGGAAAGCGGGCGGAACCGCCTGGTGCAGGGATTCAATATCTGAGGCGTTCAGACGCTCAGGTCGATTTGCTGCACCGTTCCCGCCTGGCCATTTTCGTGCAGAAACACCCCCGATGCGCGGATTTGCCCTAACAAGGCATTGTCCCCATCCTTGAGGGAAAACGGCGTGCTGACATGGCCCAGATAAATCGCGCCGACGCCGCGCTCGCCGAGTCCCACCAATTGATCGCGGCCCTGAGCATCCTTGGACCAGATGCGCAATTTGCTGTAGATGGAATCGTTCTCATCAATCCACTGATTGCCGTCTTCGTCATACGCCGCCAGTTCCGCGAAGCCCTGCCCAGTCGTCGCCCCGAACAGTTCGCGCCCGTCGTTAATCGTTCCATCATTGTTGCGATCCAGGGCGAGGAAACCGCTGTTGGGGCCGACAAAAGCGATCTGATCCTGCTGGCCATCCGAGTCGATGTCAAAGCTGAAGCGAGTCGTGGTCAGTTCGGCGGCGTTGCCGGCAAAATTCAGCACCAGCGGGTCTTTGAGCTTGGCGTCGCCGGCGCGCACGCTGATGTTCTGCTCGCGCAAAAATTCCCGACTCATGCTCAGGTCTACGCTAAAGGCGATCTGCCGACCGTCCGCGGTCTGGACCATCCCTTCTGCGGAAAAAGTGGTTTTCTCGGCCTCGTAATGGCGTTCGTAAGCATCGTATTCAATGCCAAATCCGGCGGACTGCGCGGCTGGCGCCGACTGCTGGGCCTGTTGAAGCGCCGCGCCGGCTTCCTGGGCCTGTTGCTGGAGTTCGCTCATCTCCTGACTGAGTTCCTTCGGCGAAACCAGCTTGATCTTCTTGCCGGTCATTTGCTCAATCATGCGGATCAACAAACCCAGCTTCAGTTCGTCTTCCGAGGTCAGCTCAGTATCGGTCGAGGCCGCTTGCTTGGTAGGTTGTACCTCGCGGGCCGCCTGGGAAAGATGGACCGCATCGGCCCGATCCTGGCCGGATGGACGGGCGGTCTCGCGGTTGCGCCCTTCAAAATCCGGACGCCGATCACCGACCCACATGCGCAGAGACTCTTGACGCTCGTGTTGGGTGACAGCGGCGTGCTGGCCGGCTAATTGAATGCTTGAACTGGCGATCTTCATAGTCGATACCTCCTGGCGGGTTCCCGCCAGCGATACGATAGCGGGAAGGAGCGGCAAGTGACGCTCTTTCACCAATATATCGGCATCGATTAAAAACGCTGAAGGAGCGGGGTTAAAATACCGGCCATTGCGTGTGCAGGAACCTCAAACCGGCTTAACTTTCTTAAGTAACAGGCGCATGGCTTTGGGACAAAAATCGATGCATTCTGAAAATCGCTTAAAACACAACCGCCGGAGCTGTCGCCGGTTCTCATTCGGGTTAGGGCTGGCGGGGTTGCTGATCCTGCCGGCGGCGCTGGCCGGGGATGATGCGTATACCTGGAAAGATGCGGCGGGTCGGGTGCATTACGGCAACCGTCCGCCGGAAGGCCAGGCGGCGACGCCGATTCCGGTACAGCCGACCGAACGGATCTACACCTGGACTGATTCGGCAGGCAAGGTTCACTATGGCGCGCATCCGCCAGCGGATGTCCCGGCCAAAGAACTCAAGGAAGAGGACGGCGCACTGTCCACCATTCACTCCGGTCAACTGCGCTCCGGCGAACAGCAGCTTCTGCGGCAATGGCAACAGGACTAATCGCCTCCCGGACTGCTTCCTCTCCACCTGACTCCAACCGTCCGACCATGAATGCAGACGATTATTGCTACGACCTGGCGACCGGGCGCGGCGCGGATTTTCGCTATAGCCTGCTCGGTTTGCCGATCCCGCAGCGCCAGGCTTTGGCCGCGCTTCATGCGTTCCATCTGGAAACCGCAGCGATTCCCCAGGAATGTCACGATCCCGGCGTGGCCCGGGCCAAGCTCGACTGGTGGCGGGCGGAGTTGGATCGGCTGTTCGCCGGCGCTCCTCAGCACCCGATCAGCCGCGCCCTGCAAGCCCCTGTTGCCGCGCTCAATCTGCCGGAGGAATATTTCCGCGAGATGCTCGACGGGGTGGCTATGGACCTGGATTACGATGTTTACCCCAGCTTTACCGAACTGACCTTGTATCTGCATCGGCAGGGCAGCGTCCCGGCGTTGTTGGCAGCGGAGGTCACCGGCTATCAGGAGCGTCGCGCTACCCCGCGCTTCGCCCATGAGGCTGGCGCATTGTTGCAGCTCTTCAACAAACTGTGCCAAGCGCGTGAACACGCCCAGCAGGGCCGCTGTTATCTTCCCGAAGATGAATTGCAACGTTTCGGCGTCGGGCCGGGCGAGCTGCTGGCGGCGCAAACCAGCGACCGGGCGCGGCAACTGTTCGCCTTTCAGGCGGAACGGATTCATGAATACTACCGTCGGGCTTTGGCGTTATTGCCGGAGACCGACCGCTTGGTGCAATCCCATTTACTGATCCGCCTGGAGCTGGCCATGGCCCTGCTGGCGGAAATCGCCGCCGAAGGATATGCGTTGCTGGAACAACGTACTCAACTGACCCCGCTGCGCAAATTGTGGCTGGCCTGGCAATGGCACCGCCGCGAACGCCGCCGCCAGCGCCGCCAGTCTGCCAGCCGATAATCAATAAACAAAAACGCCGCTGTCCCTGATCGGGGCGGCTGGAGGAAACATGATGACCCAGGATTACTCACCTGCTGCTGATCTGTTGAAAGATCGGATTATTTTAGTCACGGGCGCTGGCGGCGGCATCGGTCGGGTCGTGGCCCGTTGTTTGGGTGCGCACGGCGCGACGGTGATTCTGCTCGGGCGCACCATCCGCAAACTGGAACAGGTCTACGACGAGCTG
>JBDHRB010000171.1:0-5760 GCA_039807355.1 Candidatus Competibacteraceae bacterium | reverse complement strand
TTTACCCGCGCCAGTGTCGGTGCCCGTCACGAAAAAAGCGTGTTTCATTTCAAACCTCTCTCGCTTCACGCCGGTCGGCAATCAGCCACACGCCATCATACGTCAATGGCAATCCCCGGTCTTCCCGCAACTGTTCGTAACGGCGGGTAATCGCCTGCCAGGCGGCGCGACTGAACGGCGCTGGCCGGCGTTGTTCCACCGCGCTGGCCCCGACCGCCTTGACCCGGCGCAACAGGGTGCGCAGATCAGGATAGTAACGGCGCACCGGCAAGCGTCGCCACAAGCGGATTTTCCAGCCGCCAGCCTGGCAACCGGCCAGCAGCCGCGCCGGATCGGCAATGGTCAGCACATGGCTGTAAGCGTCGATGTCGCTAAAGGCGTGATGCAATTCGGGGAAATTGTCCGCGCCGAGCGTGGACACCGCCAGTATCCCGTGCGGCTTAAGCACCCGCCCGGCTTCAATCAGGCAACGTTCCGGGTCATTCCACTGCCAGGCCAGACTCGACCAGTACAGATCAAACTGAGCGTCGGCGAACGGCAGCGCCTCGATGTCGGCGCACACCCGCCGCGCTTGGGGATTGCGCGCCAACGACGCAAGTAACATGCCGGGCGCGAAATCAACCAGGCTGAGTTGCGCACTCGGCCAGCGTTGCGCCAGCCAATCCAGGCTGTAGCCGGTGCCGCAACCGGCGTCGAGAATAGCGCCGGGCTGAAAGTCGCCGCTGACCGGGGTGAAAAAGTCGGCCAAGCGGTCGCTGAACTCGCGCTGCACATCCGCCGCCGCGTCGTAGCCGGTTGCCGCCTGGTCGAATGCCTGACGAATGCGCTGTTTACCGGGCAAGATCGGCGATGAACGGAGCATCAGGAGCGGTTGGCGCAGTCGCGCAGCGCGGCCAACAGCGCATCAATTTGCGCGGGGTGATGCGCCGCTGACAGGGAAATACGCAGCCGGGCGGTTCCGGCAGGTACGGTCGGCGGGCGGATCGCCGGAACCCACAGGCCCTGCGCCAGCAACTGTTCGGCTAAATCCAGCGCCGCCTGATTCTCGCCGATGATCAGCGGTTGAATCGCAGTCAGCGAAGGCAGCAACGGCCAGGGCAATCCGGCCAGTCCATCCCGCAACCGGGCGATCAGGGTTTGCAGATGCGCCCGCCGGTCATCGCCAGCGGCGATCAATTCCAGACTGGTCAACAACGCAGCGGCGATGATCGGGCTGGAAGCGGTGGTGAAAATGTAGGAGCGCGCCCGCTGGATCAGCCAGTCGATCACCCGCCGGTCGCCAGCGACAAACGCCCCGGAAACGCCCGCTGCCTTGCCTAGCGTGCCCATCAGGATCAGGCGCGGTGACGGCGGCAGGGCGAAATGGGCCAGACTGCCCCGCCCGCCGGGACCGAGTACGCCGAAACCGTGGGCGTCATCCACCACCAGCCAGGCGTCAAAGCGTTCCGCCAGTTCCAGCAACGCCGGCAGCGGGGCCAGATCGCCGTCCATGCTGAACACCGCATCGGTGAGAATCAGTTTGCGCCGGGCGCGGCTGCGTTGCAGGCGCTCGGCGAGTTGCTCGACATCGCCGTGTGCATAGCGAATATGCTCGGCGCGGGCCAGTTGCGCAGCGTCGATTAACGAAGCGTGATTGAGCCGGTCGGCGAAAATCGCGTCATGGCGTTCAACCAGCGCCGGGGCGACGGCCAGATTAGCCATGTAGCCGGTGGTGAAATACAGTGCTCGCTCGCGCCCGACAAACGCCGCCAGACGTTCCTCCAGTTCCTGATGCGGGCGCAGATGACCGCTGACCACATGCGAAGCGCCGCTGCCGACCCCCCAACGCGCCGCCGCTTGTTGCACGGCGGCGACCAGCGCCGGGTGGTTGGCCAGGCCGAGATAATCGTTGCTGCAAAAGGCGATCAGGCGTCGCCCGTCGATCAGCGCTTCCGGGCCGCAGGGCGCATCCAGGGTGCGCCGCCGTCGGATTAGACCGTCCGCCGCGAGTTGCGCCAGATCGGTTTCCAATTCATCCCAGATCATGCCAGCGCCGCGTCCAGCGCCTCGACCGCCCGCTCGGCCAGCAATTCGGCTTCCGCATCGTTGAGGATGTAGGGCGGCATGAAATAAAGCGTTGTGCCCAGCGGGCGCAGCAGGATTTCCCGTTGCAGCGCCTCGCGGTAAAAGCGCAGGCGGAATTCCGGGTCCTGGGTGGCGATGTCCGCTGCCCAGATCATCCCGCAATGGCGGAAATGCCGGACTTGGGGATGGTCGGCTAGCGGCGCCAGCAACCGGGTGAAGCGTTCGGCGAACCGCCGATTGCGCGCTATCACGTCCTGTTCAGCGAAAAGGTCCAAAGTCGCCAGCGCCGCCCGGCAGGCCAGCGGATTGCCGGTGTAGGAATGGGAATGGAGAAAGCCGCGACTGAGCGCATCGTCATAGAACGCCGCATACACCACATCGGTGGTCAACACCGTTGACAGCGGCAGATAACCGCCGGTCAGGCCCTTGGACAGGCAAAGAAAATCGGGCCGAATCTCCGCCTGTTCATGGGCGAACAAAGTTCCGGTGCGGCCAAAGCCGACCATGATTTCATCGGCGATCAGATGGACGTTGTAACGGTCGCACAACGCGCAGGCCAGTTGCAGATAGGCGGGATCGTACATGACCATCCCGCCCGCACCCTGCACCAGCGGTTCGACGATCAGCGCGGCGATTGTGGCGTGATGCGCGGCCAGCGTTCGTTCCAGACCGTCCGCCGCCCGTTGCGCCGCGTCCGCCGCCGTTTCTCCATATCCGGCGAGCCGGGCGTCCGGCGACGGAACAATCATCGCCGGGCGCAGCAGCGGGCCATAGGCTTCCCGATACAGGGCCACATCGCCGACGCTCAACGTCCCCAGGGTTTCGCCGTGATAACTGCCGGCCAGGCAGAGAAAGCGGTTTTTCTCCGGGCGACCGTAATTGCGCCAATAGTGAAAGGACATTTTCAGGGCGATTTCCACCGCCGAAGAGCCGTCCGAGGCGTAAAAGCAATGGCCGAGGGTTTTATCGGTCAGCGCCGCTAATCGTTCGGATAATTCCACGACTGGCGCATGAGTAAAACCGGCCAGAATAACGTGTTCCAGCCGATCTAATTGATCTTTAATCGCCGCATTAATCTTTGGATGGGCATGACCAAACAGATTAACCCACCAAGAACTAATCGCGTCCAAATAACGCCGATTCTCGAAGTCGTACAGCCAGGCGCCCTGACCTCGGTTGATCGGAATCAGCGGCAGCGCACCGGTTTCGTGGGCTTTCATCTGGGTGCAGGGATGCCAGACCGCTTTCAGGCTGCGGGCCAGTCCTTCGGAGTTATTCATCATCATCAGGAATGATTTTTAGCCAAGGGTCAGGGACGATTAAATGCGCTGGGTGGAACCACGGGCAGTGATTGAAAACCGGGTTTAGCGAAATAATAACCTTGGAAAAGCTCAACGCCGAAGTCCTGAAGGATGCTGAATTCATCACGCACTTCAACGCCTTCAGCGATCACTTTGACAGACAATTCGTTACAGATTTGCAAGATGCCTCGGACGATGACTTGGCGGATACGATCCTGATGAATATTCCGAATCAGCGCCATGTCCAGTTTGAGAATATCCGCATGAATATTGGACAGAAGATTCAGGCCCGCATAGCCTGCGCCAAAATCATCAATAGCCGTTTTGAAACCGCGCTGTTTGTAATACTCGACAATTTCCCGCAGATGGTCGAGATCAGCAACGCGCTCAGTTTCGACAATCTCAAAAATGATTTGATTGATGGAAAAACCAAAAATGTCTGCCGCTTCAAGTGTGGTGCGAATGCAGCTTTCCGGCTGATAAACTGCGTTGGGCATAAAGTTGATGCTTAAAAGGGATGGGATTTTCAACTCAGCAGCCAACTGAATGGCTTTGACCCGGCAGCTCTGATCAAATTGGTAGCGATTCTCATCATTCACTTGGGCAAAAACGCAACCTGCCGATTGATTATTTAATCCCCGCACCAGTGCTTCATAGGCAAAAATTTCTCGGCTTGTCGCATTGACAATAGGCTGAAATGCCATACTAAAATCGAAATTAAGCTCCGCACCTTTAGCACAGTTTATACAACCTAAGGGCCGAAGATTTTCAGCGATTTTCATCAAATCAGTCCTCACTCTCCAAACAGGGCATCACTGATCAAATTACTTTCGCCCGCTCGTTGCGAGTGGGCGAATGACAAGTAATTTTTAACCATCCTGATTGATACGGGCAATCAATTCCGCGAGTATTTTGTCGGCTTGATCGTTATCAATTTGACAGGTTCCGGCATTCTCATGGCCGCCGCCGCTATACTCCAGCATCAATGCGCCGATATCGGTTTTTGAAGTGCGGTTGAGAATCGACTTGCCGGTGGCAAAAACCGTATTTTTTTTCTGCAAACCCCACATCCGATGAATGGAAATATTGGTTTCCGGGAACAGTGCGTAAATCATAAAACGGTTGGTCGCCCAAATGGTTTCTTCATCGCGTAAATCGAGAACCACCAGGTTTTGATGAACCGTGCTGCACCGCTGAATTTGCTCGCGGGCTTTCGGTTCATGGTCAAAATAGAGTTCGACGCGCTCTTTGACATCCGGCAACTGTAAAATCTCATCAATGGTGTGATTACGGCAATAATCAATCAGATTCATCATCAACTGATAATTGGAAATACGGAAGCTGCGGAACCGACCCAGACCAGTGCGCGCATCCATGAGAAACGACAGCAATTCCCAGCCCTTTGGTTGCAGAATATCTTCCTTGGAGAATTGTGCGGAATCGGCTTTATCCACCGCCGCCATCATTTCGACGCTGATGTTCGGGAAACGGGTGAATCCGCCGTAATAATCGAATACCACTCGCGCCGCTGAGGGCGCTTTCGGATCAATAATATGGTTGTCGTATTCGGCGTTGCGCAACACTTCTGAAGAATGATGGTCGAATGCTAAATGCACGCCGGGGACGTAAGGCAGGTTGGTGGTAATATCCCGGTTATTGATCTCGATTTTGCCATCCTGCATATCTTTCGGATGGACAAACTTGATGTCGTTAATCATTTTTAATTCATTAAACAGCACTGCGCAAACCAGGCCATCCATATCGCTGCGGGTGACCAGACGAAATCGGTCAGTCATGATCGAACTCCACTATCAAAAGAGGCGAGCCGCTGAATAAGAGCGATTAAAGGCGTCTTGTTCAGCGGGCCGATGCAGCAGGTTGTGACGCTAGACGCCCTGCAAGCCCAGTTTCTCGAACAGCGCATTATCACGGTCCGCCTGGGCGTTCTGGGTGGTCAGCAGTTTTTCGCCATAGAAAATCGAATTGGCCCCGGCCAGAAAGCACAGGGCCTGTTCCGCTTCGCTCATCGACTCACGCCCGGCGGACAGGCGCACATAGCTGCGCGGCATGACAATCCGGGCGACCGCAATCGTGCGAACAAATTCAAAAATATCCACCGGATCATTGCCGCCGAACGGAGTGCCGGGAATCGTGACCAGGTGATTGATCGGCACTGATTCCGGCGGCGGATCGAGATTAGCCAGGGTGGCGATCAATCCAGCGCGATGCAGGCGCGATTCGCCGAGGCCGACGATACCGCCGCAGCAGACTTTCAGGCCGGCCTCGCGCACTTTGCGCAGGGTGTCGAGCCGGTCATCATAGGTGTGGGTGGTGACCACTTCCGGGTAATACTCCGGGGCGGTGTCCAGATTGTGGTTGTAGTAATCCAGTCCGG
>JBDHRB010000170.1:0-5765 GCA_039807355.1 Candidatus Competibacteraceae bacterium | reverse complement strand
GCGGAAATCGCCGGTGTCTTAACCCGCATCAGCCCGGACACCGCGATTAGAAAAATCGTGGCGCTCCGGTCACTGGCCTTTAATCGGGTCAATGAAACCACGGTCTACGCCACCGCCTGCGACCTGGCTATCCGCCTCAACCACCACCTGTTCGATACGCTTTACCACGCCGTCGCCCTGCACACCCCGGAAGCCCGGTTGATCACCGCCGACCGGCGCTACTTCAACAAGGCCCAATCTATCGGGCAAATCCTCTGGCTGGGCAACCTGGATCAAACTGATTGACCATCAAGCAGGGAATAAAATTAATACAATACTTTACATCTCAAACAAGAATAATTATCATTTAAAATCCATTCGCTGATTATCCATATCTCTTTGAATAATCAAATCTAATATCCTTGGAGCTGTTCATGTTTAAAAGCACCCCGTTTCGCCTCCTCTCTCTCCTCTGCTTGTCCAGCTTGCTGGCCCCGCCGGTGCTGGCCGATGGCGAAGTCAACGTCTACTCCGCCCGCAAGGAAGACCTGATCAAGCCGTTGCTCGACGATTTCAGCAAGCAAACCGGGATCAAGGTCAATCTGGTCACCGGCAAGGAAGAAGCCCTGTTGCAACGTCTGCAAAGCGAAGGCGTCAACACTCCGGCGGACGTGTTGCTCACCTCCGATGCCGGGCGACTGGCCGCCGCGCAACAGGCCGGGGTTTTGCAGGCCATTCAATCCGAAACGCTGAACCGGACTATTCCCGCCGCCTACCGCGACCCGAACGGCTACTGGTACGGGCTGTCGGTGCGCGCCCGACCGATTATTTACGCCAAGGATCGGGTCCAGCCGGGACAGCTTTCCACTTACGAGGCGCTGGCCGATCCGCAATGGAAAGGCAAACTCTGCCTGCGCTCGTCGGACAGCGTATATAACCAGTCGCTGGTCGCGGGCATGATCGCCCATCACGGCGAAGCAAAAACCGAAGCCTGGGCCAAGGGACTGGTCGCCAATCTGGCCCGACCGCCCAAAGGCGGCGACCGCGATCAGATCAAGGCGGTTGCCTCCGGCGAATGCGCCGTGACGCTGGCCAACACCTACTATCTGGGCGGTATGGTCAACGCCAGTGACGCGGCGGAACAACAGGCGGCTGCCCAAGTCGCGGTATTCTGGCCGGACACCCAAGGCAGCGGCGTTCACGTCAACGTCAGCGGCGCAGGGGTGACCGCCTACGCCCGCCAGCAAGACAACGCGATTAAATTGCTGGAATTTCTGGCCAGCGATCAGGCCCAACGCTGGTACGCCGAGGTGAATAACGAATACCCGGTCAATCCGGCAATTCCGCCCAGCGCCACCCTGCAATCCTGGGGCGCGTTCAAAGCCGATACCCTGAACGTCGCCAAACTGGGCGAACTGAACGCCGCTGCGGTCAAACTGATGGATCGGGCGGGGTGGAAATAACCGATCAAGCGCCGCCCCTTTCCCGACGGGCGAGGGGCATTTTCGCTCTGGCAAGAAGCGTTGACCGCTGGACGGCGGCGCTGGTCGGGCTGGCGGCGCTGTTGGCCCTGCCGGTGCTGACGGTGTTCCTCACCGCCTTGCAACCGCCAGGCTCGGTCTGGCGGCATCTCGCCGACACGGTGTTGACCGATTATCTGCTCAACTCGGCGGCGTTGATGGTCGGCGTTGGCGCGGGAACCCTGTTGATTGGCGTGCCCGCCGCCTGGCTGACCGCGACCTGTGAATTCCCCGGCCGGCGCTGGTTTGAATGGGCGCTGCTGCTGCCGATGGCGATTCCCGCCTACATCATCGCCTACACCTACACCGGCCTGCTCGATTTCGCCGGCCCGCTGCAAACCGTGCTGCGCGACAGCTTCGGTTGGACCCGGCAGGATTACGCTTTCCCGGAAATCCGCTCCCTGCCCGGCGCGATCCTGATGCTGGCGCTGGTGTTGTATCCCTATGTCTACCTGCTGGCGCGGGCGGCGTTTCTCGAACAGTCGGCGACGGTGCTGGAAGTCAGTCGCAGTCTGGGCGCGGGGCCTTGGCGGCGCTTTCTGACCCTGACCCTGCCGCTGGCCCGGCCTTCACTGATCGCCGGAATGTCGCTGGCGCAGATGGAGGCGCTGGCCGATTACGGAACCGTGCAATATTTCGGGATCAGCACCTTCACCACCGGAATTTTCCGGGTCTGGTTCGGCATGAATGACCCGACCGCCGCCGCGCAACTGGCCGCGCTGTTGCTGCTGTTCGTGCTGACCCTGCTGATTCTGGAACAATGGTCGCGGCGGCAAGCACGCTTTCACCATACCGGCCAGCGCAGCCAGCGTCCGCCACGTCTGCAACTTGCCGGCTGGCGTGCTGGAATCGCAAGCGGAGCCTGTCTGTTGCCTTTACTGTTCGGCTTTCTCATTCCCGCCGGGCAATTGCTGGTCTGGACCTGGCGCACTGCGCCGCAGATCGTTGACCCACACTTTCTGCACCTGGCGCTGAACAGCATAGGACTGGCCGGCGGCGCGGCGCTGCTGATTCTGCTGCTGGCGCTGCTGCTCGGTTACGGTCAGCGCCTGCGTCCCCGGCCCATCGTGCGCTTGGCGACGCGCAGCGTCGGCCTGGGTTATGCCGCGCCCGGCACGGTGCTGGCGATTGGCGTGATGTTGCCGTTGGCGGCGATTGACCGCAGCGTCGATCACTGGGCGCGGCAATGGCTGGACCTGTCCACCGGGCTGCTGTTCAGCGGAACGCTGTTTGCCCTGTTGTTCGCCTACTGCGCCCGCTTCCTGCCGGCGGCGCTGCACAGCATCGAAGCCGGATTGACCCGGATTCGCCCCAGTATGGACGATGCGGCCCGGTCGCTGGGCGCTAAACCGCACGGCGTGCTGTGGCGGGTTCACATCCCGATTCTGCGCGGCAGCCTGTTGACCGCGCTGTTGCTGGTGTTCGTCGATGCGCTGAAGGAACTGCCGGCAACCTTGATTCTGCGTCCCTTTAACTTCAACACCCTGGCGGTGCGCGCCTTTGAACTGGCCTCGGACGAACGGCTGGCCGATTCCGCCAGTTTCGCCCTGGCTATCGTGCTGGCCGGGATTGGGCCGGTGATTCTGCTCAGTCGCGCCATCAGCCGTCCTCACGCCGACCATGCCCCCTTTCCTTGAATTGATCGACCTCGACATCGCCTATCCGCCGCGAATGGTGATCCGGGCAACCTCGCTGACCCTGCACTGCACCGGGATCGGCTGCCTGCTCGGCCCCAGCGGTTGCGGCAAAACCACCTTGCTGCGGGCGATTGCCGGCTTTGAACCGGTGCAGCGCGGCTCGATCTGCCTGGAAGGCGTTGAACTGAGTCGCCCCGGCTGGACCCTGCCACCGGAACAGCGGCGCATCGGCTTGATGTTTCAAGACCTGGCGCTGTTTCCACATCAGAGCGTCGCCGACAACATCGCTTTTGGTCTCTACGGCTGGAAAGCCTCCGAGCGCCGGGCGCGAGTCAGTGAACTGTTGCGCCTGGTGGGATTAACCGACTTCGCCCAACGCTATCCGCATCAACTGTCCGGCGGTCAGCAACAACGGGTGGCGCTGGCCCGCGCCCTGGCGCCCCGTCCGCGCTTGCTGCTGCTGGATGAGCCGTTTTCCAGCCTGGATGTGACTCTGCGCGAAGACCTGGCGCGGGAGGTGCGCAATATTCTGCTCCGGGAAGGCACCGGCGGACTGCTGGTCAGTCACGATCAGTTTGAAGCGTTCGCCTTTGCCGACGAAATCGGCGTGCTGCATGAAGGCCGGCTGCGGCAATGGGACAGCGCCTATAACCTGTATCACCGTCCGGCGGATCGCTTTGTCGCCGATTTTATCGGTCAAGGCGTTTTGCTGCCCGGTCGGGTTGGAAATCAGGGCCGGGTCAACACCGAACTGGGCGAGGTGGATGGAGCGCCGCCCGCCGGTTGTCAGGCCGGCGATGATGTGGAGCTTCTGGTGCGCCCGGATGACGTGCTGCATGACGACGCCAGCCCGCTTCAGGCTGAAGTGGCGGAGCGGGCGTTTCGCGGCGCGGAGTTTCTTTACACGCTGAAATTACCCAGCGGGGCGCGGCTGCTGTGTCTGGCCCCCAGCCACCATAATCATGCCATCGGCCAGCGCATCGGCATTCGCCTGGACATCGACCATTGGGTGATGTTTCGGCGCAATCGAGCGGTGAGTTGCGTTGAAGACACGGCCTTGAACGCCCCGGATTGAGTCAATAAAATTACAAATCGAAAGTTTTAACATGGATTTGTAAAATGATTCCCCGCACCGCGATGAACACCTTGCAGCGTCTGGCTAAAGGCTTCCCAGTGATTGCCTTGACCGGGCCGCGTCAGTCTGGAAAAACCACTCTGGCAAAAGCGGCCTTCGCCAGTAAGCCGTATGTTTCCCTGGAAAATCCCGATGAGCGTGAATTCGCCGAGCGCGATCCGCGTCGGTTTCTGCAACGTTTTACTGATGGAGCCATTCTGGATGAGGCGCAGCGCTGTCCAGCCCTGTTCTCATGGATACAGGGACTGGTCGATGAGCGCAATCAAATGGGTGATTTCATTCTGACCGGTTCTGCGCAATTCGATTTAATGTCCGGCGTAACCCAATCCCTGGCTGGACGGGTGGGACGCATTGAACTGTTACCCCTATCAGCGGGCGAATTGGCAGAGGTCGGTCAACAGCCGGGTTCGCTGGAAACGTTACTCTGGCAAGGCGGATATCCGGCGCTGTATGACCGCGATCTTTCGCCGGAGGACTGGTTTCCCAACTATGTCGCCACCTATGTGGAACGCGATGTCCGACAACTGATCGCCATTCGTGATCTCACCCAGTTTCAGCGGTTCGTTCGGATGTGCGCAGCGCGATCCGGCCAGATGCTCAACCTGACCGCCTTGGGCGCGGATTGCGGCGTTTCAGCGGTGACTGCCCGCGACTGGTTGTCGGTGCTGGAAGCAAGCTATCTGGCCATGCGCTTACCGCCGTATTACCGCAATTTTGGCAAGCGGTTAGTGAAAACCCCGAAACTGTATTTTCTGGATGTCGGGTTAATGGCCTGGTTGCTGGGCATTCGTGACGCGGCAAGCATTGAAACTCATGCCCTGCGCGGTGCGCTGTTTGAAACCTGGGTGGTCAGCGAACTGGTCAAGCGCCGCTTCAATGCCGGTCAACCCGCCGATCTGTATTTCTGGCGCGATCATGTCGGCCATGAAATCGATGTGCTGTATGAAACGCCGCACGGTCTGCAACCGATTGAAATCAAATCAGGCAGCACCTTTGCCGCGGACTGGCTGCAAGCCGCCCGAAAATGGCTGGCCCTGGCCGGCGACGCCGCTCTGCCGCCCATCATCGTGTTTGGCGGCGAGGGTCACTATGAACGAGAAGCCTGCCGAGTCCTCAGTTGGCGTCTGCTGGAATTGAGTGAACCCGGTCAGGCCGCAAACCTTCAAGCGCGCACCACCTGAATGCGCCGACCCTGGGGACTGGTCTGTTCAACACAGACCGTGCGCTCGGCGATGGGCGGCAGACCGGCGCGGCGGTCGAAAATCACCAGCCAGCCGGTCTCCAGACCCAATCCGGCCAGATAACGGTCCAACTGGGTCAGTCCGGCCTGGAGCGGGTCCGGCTCACCGCCCCGCCAGACCTTGAGTTCCATGCCCAACGTTACCGCCCCATAGCGCAGACACAGGTCCATCCGTCCTGACCCAATCGCGTATTCCCGCTCCAAGGTCCCGCCGCCGTTGACCACCCGATGCAGGAAGGCCATCAACACCAGAT
>JBDHRB010000169.1:0-5771 GCA_039807355.1 Candidatus Competibacteraceae bacterium | reverse complement strand
GGCCAAACCGCTTCCTGATCGCCGTCCAATAGCGCATCCCGACATTCGATGGTGTTGAGCGGCTTTAAAATCGGTTGATCGTTCAGGCTGTAACCGTTGCCCAACATCCATTGAATCTCGCCGATCCACACGGTCAGCCGCGCTAATTCCGCCGCATAAGCGTTGATTTCCATCCCACAAACCGCTTCCGGCCCGACCGCTGGAAAGCCGCGTTGTAAACCCAGCGCCTCGGCTTCCAGCATGACTTGGTGTTCAATATCTTTCAGCATGCGTAACGCCAGATAGAGGAAATTCCCGGAGCCGCAAGCGGGGTCTAATACCCGGAAGGTGCGTAACCGTTCCAGATACCCTTGGAGCGCCTGTTCTGCTTGAGTCCGTTTCGGTTTCTTCGCGCCTAGAATCCGCAGGATTTCCGCCTTGACCATCGCCCATTCCGCCAGCAAGGGTTGTTGAATCAGCGGCGCAATCAAGCGGCGAATTGACGCGGCATCGGTGTAATGCGCACCGAGTTGACTGCGTTTGTCCGGGTCTAAACCGCGCTCAAACAGCGTGCCGAAAATCGCCGGTTCAATCGCCGACCAGTCCAACACCGTTGCGGAATGCAGCGTCTCTAAATCGGTTTTTTCCAACGGCAGACACGCATCGTCATCGAACAAGCCGCCGTTGAACCAGGCAATCCGCTGAAGACCGAAACGCCCGCCCTGATGCATGGCCCGAAATAAATCACCGGCCAGCGCCGGAAAATCCGTCGGGGTGCGTCGCGCTTCGGCCAACAGGTGGCTGAATAACTGATCCGGCAACAGGCCGATGTCTTCGGCGAACAGGCCAAACAGCAGGCGAGTCATGAAG
Source organism: Candidatus Competibacteraceae bacterium (assembly GCA_039807355.1). GTDB lineage: Bacteria > Pseudomonadota > Gammaproteobacteria > Competibacterales > Competibacteraceae > UBA2383. The sequence goes on along the minus strand of JBDHRB010000169.1, from coordinate 4,922 downwards.
TGGGCGACCGCTGGCGCATCATGGCCGCGTTGACGCAGACGTTGCGCCAGCCCGCCGAACAATGTTGCGGCGTCTTCAGTGACGGCCTGTCGGGTTCGCGCCGGGCGCAAGCGTTCAGGATCGACAAACGCCCAGCGCAGCCGGTCAAACTGCGCCGGATCGGCCAGATCATCCAAAGTCAGGCGATGGACGACGTTGACGGTATTGGGAAAGTGGGTGTGAATCTCAATCGTCAGAAAGTCGCTGACGATCAACAGCAGGGGATTTTCCAGCGCCAGCGCGTATTGCTGGAGTTGACGCAGCGCCGCGCCTAAATCCTTGTGTTTGCCCTTGTATTCCCAGGCAAAACAGCCTTTGCGCCACACATCCGCCCAACCGTGACCGCCGCCAGTCTTGGTCACGCCCTTTTCAAAAGTGAACCATTCACCCTGCGGATCGGCCATGGCCGGTTCGGGGATTTCCAGCAGCCGACAAAGCTGATTGAAATGCGACTGTGCGCCGCTGCGTTCGGTAAGCGTGCTGTCACGCCAAAACTGGATAAAGGCGGCAATGGAGGCGGGCGGGGTCATCAGCGCACGGTGATCGGGCGTCTGCGCAACGGTCAGGATTGGCCCGTCCATGCAAGTCTCGGTGGTAGATTCAGGAAAACGTCAAGCTTAGTATAAACGACGATTCAGGATTTGTTGGACGGCTCCCGCGCCGGATGCTCCGGCCTATTCCAATTCAAACTTCAGGACCGCCTTTATGTCTGCCGATCAGCCCACCCATCCGGCTTCCGCCGAACCCGCGTTGTCCATTGAAAGCGCCGCGCCGCGCCTTTTAGAACTGTTGCGCGAATTGTTACGGGAAATTCGCCAGTCCGATCATGCGATTGAAACGCTCTCCATGGACAGCCATGTGGACCGCGACCTGGCGCTGGACAGTCTGGCCCGCACCGAATTGTTGCAGCGCGTGGAACGGGCGTTTCAGGTGCAATTGGATGAGCGCGTGCTGCTGGTGGAAACGCCGCACGATTTGCTGGAACTGATTATGGAAGCGCAGGGCCAAGCGATGACCCCGGAACTGGAAGCGGCGCTGGAACCGGCGTTGCCGGTCGGGTCTGTCAGCATCGGCGCTCCGCACCGGGTGCGAACCCTGGTTGAGGTGCTGGACTGGCATGTGGACGCTCATCCTGAGCGCACCGCCATTCAGATTTACGGCCCGCACGAGCAGATCGAAACCACCTTTACTTACGCCAGCTTGCAACAAGGAGCGCGGGCGCTGGCGACCGGATTGCGCGAGCGCGGCCTGCAACCCGGCCAGACCGTCGCCATTATGTTGCCGACCAGCGCCGATTACTTCGTCAGCTTTTTCGGCATCCTGCTGGCCGGCGGGGTGCCGGTGCCGATTTATCCGCCGGTGCGTCCCGCCCAAGTCGAAGAACATTTGCGCCGCCACGCCCGCTTGCTCAATAACGCCGAGGCGATGGCGCTAATCACTGTTCCAGAAGCCAAACTGGTGGCGCGACTGCTGCAAGCGCAAGTCGCCTCGTTGCAACATGTCCTGACTGCGGAAGAGCTACAGCAGCCGCCGGCAAACTGGCGGGATACGCCGATCAAGACTCAAGACCTGGCCTTTCTGCAATACACCTCCGGCAGCACCGGCGACCCCAAGGGCGTGATGCTGACCCACGCCAATCTGCTGGCCAATCTGCGGGCGATGGGGCCAACCGTCGGAGCCAGCTCCGAGGATGTCTTCGTCAGTTGGCTGCCGCTCTATCACGACATGGGACTGATCGGGGCCTGTCTGGGCAGCCTCTACTACGCCTTTCCGCTGGTGGTCATGTCGCCGCTGAGTTTTCTGGCTCGACCGGGGCGCTGGCTGCGAGCGATTCACCGCCACCATGGCACATTGTCCGCCGCGCCGAATTTCGCCTATGAACTGTGCGTGCGCGCCATTCAGGATCATGAACTGGAAGGTCTGGACCTGAGTTCCTGGCGCATGGCCCTGAACGGTGCCGAGCCGGTCAATCCGGCCACTTTGGAGCGGTTCATCGCCCGTTTTGCGCCCTACGGGTTCCGGCGCGAGGCCATGGCCCCGGTCTATGGGCTGGCGGAATGTTCGGTTGGGCTGGCCCTGCAACCGCCAAATCGGGGGCCGATCATCGACCGGGTGCGGCGTGACGCCTTGATGCTGAACGGCCAGGCCGAATCGGCGGCCCCGGAGGAAACCGCCATTCTGCAAATCCCCGACTGCGGCGCACCGCTGCCCGGTCACCAAATCCGCGTCGTCGATGAGCATGGCCGGGAACTGCCGGACCGGCGCGAAGGCCGTCTGGAATTTAAAGGGCCGTCAGCAACCGCCGGCTATTACCGCAATCCCGAAGCGACGCGCCGACTGTTCCCGCACGGCGATGACTGGCTGGATTCCGGGGATCGCGGCTATCTGGCCGGCGGCGACGTGTATCTGACCGGACGGGTCAAGGATTTAATCATTCGCGGCGGGCGCAACATCTATCCCTATGAGCTGGAACAGGCGGTCGGGGAAATTCCCGGTATTCGCAAGGGCTGCGTAGCGGTGTTCGCCAGCGACGATCCGGCGACCGGCAGCGAGCGACTGGTGGTGGTGGCGGAAACCCGCGCCGTGCAGCCGGAAGCACTGGAGCATCTGCGCCAGCGGATCGTCAACGCCAGCGTCGATTTACTCGGCGTCCCCCCGGATGACGTGAAGCTGGCTCCGCCGCGTTCGGTGCTGAAAACCTCCAGCGGCAAGATTCGCCGGGTGGCGATCCGGGACTTGTACGAACGCGATGCGCTGGGCCGCGAGAGCCGGGCGTTGTGGCTGCAACTGACGCGGATTGCCTTGACCAGCGGCTGGGCGCAGGCGCGGAAAATCTGGCGCGGACTGGGCGAGCAACTGTTTGCCGGTTATGCCTGGACCATCTTCGGATTGCTGGCCCCGCTGACTTGGCTGGGCATCATGATCCTGCCGAAACGGGAATGGCGCTGGGCGCTGGGCCGCATGGCGACGCTGTTGCTGGCGCAACTGACCGGAACGCCGCTGAAAGTGCGCGGCCTGGAACATTTGCCCGCTAGTTCCTGCGTTCTGGTCGCCAACCATTCCAGCTATCTGGACGCCTATGTGCTGATGGCGGCGATTCCCCGGCATTTCCATTACGTCGCCAAGCGCGAATTGCTCAACAATCGCTGGGTGGGCAAACCCCTGGAGCGGATCGGCACGCTGTTCGTTGAGCGGTTTGACGTGCAGCGCAGCGTCGAGGAAGCGCGCAAGGTGGCGGAAGCCGCCCGCGCCGGTCAATCGCTGGGCTTTTTCCCGGAAGGCACCTTCAAGCGGATGCCCGGCCTGTTGTCATTTCGCATGGGCGCATTCATGGCGGCGGCGCAAGCCGGAACGCCGGTCATCCCGGTGACGATTCGCGGTACGCGGGCGATTTTGCGCGCCGGTTCCTGGTTTCCGCGCCGGGGCGCATTGGAAGTGATTATTGAGCCGCCGATTATCCCGGATGGCGAAGACTGGTCAGCGGCGGTGCGACTGCGCGATGCGGCGCGGGCGGTGATTTTGCGCCATTGCGGCGAGCCGGACGCGGCGGATTAGGGTGCAAATTCAGTCAAGTTCAAGAATCAATCGGAGTAGCGTCATGCGTTTTTTCAACACCGAAGGCCCGATTCGGCCCGGAGACCATTACAGTGTGCCGCCCCTGCAACGCTGGAACCTGGCCGAAGTGTTGGGATTGATCGACCAGAAGAAATATTTTTTGCTGCACGCCCCGCGTCAGACCGGCAAGACCAGTTGCCTGCTGGCGCTGATGGAGCATCTGAACCGCGCTGGGCGCTACCGGGCGGTTTACGCCAACCTGGAAGGCGCACAAGCCTACCGTGAGCGGGTCGATCAAAGCATGGCTGTCATCGTGACGGATATTGCCGCCTGGGCGCAGGAATGGTCTGGCGAGGATCAGGCGCCGGAATTGGCGCGGCAGGTCTTGGCGACCATGCCGCCGGGTTCAGCGTTGAGCGGCTTTCTCAGCCAGTGGTGCGCCATGACGCCGCAACCGCTGGTGTTGATGCTCGACGAAGTGGATGCGCTGGTCGGGGATACGTTGATTTCCCTGTTGCGCCAGTTGCGCGCCGGTTATTTGAAACGCCCGCGACATTTTCCGCAGACAGTGATTCTGTGCGGGGTGCGCGATCTGCGCGACTATCGCATTCACGCCCGTTCTGAACCCGAACCGGTCACCGGCGGCAGCGCCTTCAACATCAAGGCCGAATCGTTGCGGCTGGGCGACTTCACCGTGGATGATGTCGCCGCCCTGCTTCAGGAACATACGACTGAAACCGGGCAGGCTTTCACCGCCGAAGCGCAGGCGCGGGTTTGGGATTTGACCCAAGGCCAGCCTTGGCTAGTCAATGCGCTGGCGTATCACGTCTGTTTTCGCCAGCCGGAAGGACGGGATCGCAGTCGGCCGGTGACCGTGGAACAGATTGATCAGGCCAAAGAGTATCTGATCGTCAACCGGGTCACCCATCTGGATCAGTTGGCGGATAAACTGCGCGAGGAGCGGGTGCGGCGGATCATCGAGCCGATGCTGGCCGGAACGCTGATCGACGCCGGGCCGGAAGACGACCGCCACTATCTGGTCGATCTGGGACTGTTGCGCCGCGAAGGCGCTGGCGGATTGGTGGTCGCCAATCCGATTTACCGCGAAGTGCTGCCGCGTGCGCTGGCCAGTGGTCCGCAAGACACCCTGCCCCAGATCACCCCGACCTGGTTGAACGCTGACGCCAGTCTGAATCCCGAACGGTTGCTGGCGGCCTTTCTCACTTTCTGGCGTCAGCACGGCCAGCCGCTGCTGGGCAGCGCACCCTATCATGAAATTGCCCCGCATCTGGTGTTGATGGCCTTCCTGCATCGGGTGGTCAACGGCG